>JBATPI010000090.1:0-22556 GCA_049291415.1 Paracoccaceae bacterium
TCTATCACGCCGGTGTTTTTGATCATGGCAGCGACTGGGTGCAGGACTACAACGCGGCCGAGGGCGACATTCTGACCGTGGGTCTGGCCGGGGCCACCCGCGCGCAATTCCAGGTAAACGTCAACACTACCGTCGGAGCCGGCGATGCGGGCGTGGCCGAGGCCTTCGTCATCTACCGCCCGACCGGGCAGATCCTGTGGGCCTTGGTCGATGGTGCCGATGACGCCCATATCAACCTGAATATCGGCGGGCAGATCTACGATCTGATGGAGATGGCGTAAACCGGGGCCTTCGGCTCTGATCCTCAGGTGATGCTGGTGGGTGTTTTGCGCACCCGCCAGTGATCCCTTTTGTGCCCGGCGGTTGATCGGGCTGCCGGAGGCATAGAGCCCCGGCCAAGCCAATTTTGTTGCGGCGACTCAGGTAATGGGATTAGCTTGGCTTCGGCCCAGGTGGCCGCGCCAATGAATTTTCTTTTTGTTACATATAAACCAAACTCCGGATCATATTGCAAAGGATCCCCCCCATGCCCATGCCCAATGACCCGCTGCTGTCCAGCCAATGGTATCTGAACAATACGACTGCAGGGCAGCTTGACCTGAACCTGTTCTCGGTCTGGAACCCGACCGAAGGCCGCGCCTATACCGGCGCGGGTGTCGTCAATGTGGTGGTGGGCGACGGTTTTGATTACACCCATCCCGACATCGCGCCGAATTACAGCACGACTCTGGACTATGATCTGGTAGGGGCGAATGATTTTGACCCCTTCGGCATCGGATCGGATGCGCGCGGCACGGCCCTGCTGGGCATTCTGGGCGCTGACGCCAATAATGGTGGCGTGGTGGGCGTGGCCTTTGACGCGCAGTTGATCGGCTACCGGGTTGAAGCGCCGGGCAGCAACACCTGGCTTGTCAGCATTGCCGAGGCCATTGGCTTCGCTGCGGCGAATGCCGATGCCGATGTTGTAACGCTGGGCCAGTCGTTCATGGCGCAACCCGGCACCATGTTCGGCGCCGGATACACTACCGCCAACCTGAACGCGGTTGATACCGCCATTGGCACCGCCGTGAATAACGGGCGCGACGGGCTGGGCACCATTCTGGTGCATGCCGCGGGCGACGGGCGCACCAACAATTATGATGTGAACGCCGACGACTGGGGCAATGACACGCGTCAGGTGGTGGTGGCCGCCGTCAATGAGACCGGCATGGTGACCAATTATTCCAGCGCGGGCGCGCCCATTCTGATTTCGGCCTTTGGCAGCCAGGGCACGATCGTCACCACCGACCGGGTTGGTGCGGACGGGCTTTCCCCCGGTGATATCACCACCTCGTTTCAGGGCACCGATGCCGCCGCCGCCATGGTGTCGGGCGTGGTCAACCTGATGCTTGAGGCCAATCCAAACCTCGGCTGGCGCGATGTGCAGACGATCCTGGCCAATTCCGCCCGCCATGTCGGCAGTGAGGTCGGCACCGCCCATAGCGTTACCGAAAGCGCCGACTGGGGCTGGAACAATGCCGCCACCTGGAACGGCGGCGGGATGCATTTTTCCAACGATTACGGCTATGGCCTGATCGACGCCCGCGCCGCCGTGCGCATGGCCGAAAGCTGGCTTGCCACCGGGACGGCTGCGGGCACCACCGGCAGTCAGTTCGGCTCGTCGATTAATCTGCTGAATGCCGCCACGGTCATTCCCGATGGCAACCTTACGGGCTCCACGTTCAGCGTCACGAATCCCTTTAACGATATCGTTGACCGGATCACCCTGAGTCTGACTTTTTCGACCACGTTCCTTGCCGATATGGAAATCTTCATAACCTCGCCCGATGGCACCACAACCCGGCTGATCGGCGATGTTGGCGGCGGGGCGGATTTCGACGGAACCTGGACCTTTGAGAGTCAGGCGTTTCGCGGCGAACGCACCAATGGCCAATGGCAGGTGCGTGTCGTGGACGATTCTGGCGGTGATGTGCTGACCGTATCGAGCATCACTCTGAGAACCCAAGGTTCCAACACCAACGATGACCGTTACGTCTATACCGATGAATATTCCGATTATACGGGCGTGGGCAACCATATCACCGACGTGTACGATTTGACCGGCGGGACGGATACGGTGGATGCGTCGGCGGTATCGTCAAACAGCACCATCCGGCTGGACGGACCGGTCGGCACGATTGACGGGGTTGCGACCCGCTTTACCAATATGGAACACGCCATCGGCGGCGACGGCAATGATACGATCACGGGCAATGATGTGGCCAATACTCTGGTCGGAAACCGCGGCCGCGACAGCCTGTCGGGTGGGCTTGGCAACGACAGCCTTTATGGTGGCACCGGCAATGATACGCTGGTGGGCGGGGCAGGCGACAACTTGCTGGCAGGCGGCGAAGGCAGCGACAGCTATATCATCACCAGCATCGGCGATGTGGTGGTCGAGGTCGCGGGCGAGGGCAGCAATGACACGGTGTTTACGGCCCTGACGAACTATTCGCTGGCCGCTGTGGCCAATGTTGAGCATATCACCGCCACAGGCAGCGTCAGTGCAAGGGCCCTGACCGGCAACGAGTTGAACAACCGCCTGACCGGGCTTGGCGGCAATGACACGCTGACCGGCAATGATGGCAATGACACGCTGATCGGCGGCGCGGGCAATGACCGGCTGGATGGCGGCACTGGCGCTGATAGTCTGCAGGGCGGAGACGGTGCTGACACGCTGATCGGCGGGACGGGCGACGACTTCCTGTTTGGTGGAACCGGCGAGGCCGATCTGCGCGATGTGATCTTTGGCGATGACGGCAATGACAACATCGACGGCGGTGCGGGCAATGACGATCTGAACGGCGGCAATGGCAATGATACCGTGATTGGCGGGCTGGGGTCCGATACGGTGATCGGCAACGCGGGCAATGATGTGCTGGGCGGATCGGGCGGGTCGGACCTGATGTTCGGCAATGCGGGCGATGACACGCTGAACGGCGGCTTCGGCTATGACCGGTTGAACGGCGGGGCGGGGGCGGACAGCTTTTTTCACGCCGGCGTTGCCGATCATGCCAGCGACTGGGTGCAGGATTACAACGCGGCTGAGGGCGACGTTCTGACCTGCGGTCTGGCCGGGGCCACCCGGGCGCAGTTTCAGGTGAACTTCAACACCACGCCGGGTGCCGGAGCCGCTGGAGTGGGCGAAGCCTTCGTCATTTACCGGCCCACCGGTCAGATCCTCTGGGCGCTGGTCGACGGCGGAGATGATGCGGTGATAAACCTGCAGATTGGCGGGCAGGTGTTTGACCTGCTGGCCTGAAAAAACAGCGTTCAGGCGGCGACGGGTTTTGGAAAATGCTTGCAGCCAAGGCATTGTGACTGCGGCCGCGCCAGATCTGGCGACAGCAGTTGCAGGCGGTTTTCCAGCATGCGCTTATGCCAGATATCCTCTAACGTGTCAGTCAGCAGGTTGCCCACCACAAATTCCCGTCCCGTCACCGCGGTGCAGGGATACACATCGCCGTTGAAATTGATGATCATGATCTCAAACGGCATCCGGCAGACGTTGCACACCTTTGGCAGGCGGCTATCCAGTGCAAAGGCGCCAAGGCCACGGTTGAACCGGCCTTTCCACAGCCGCGCAATATCGGGGGGTGTGGCGAATAGCGCAGGCCGTGTGCGTAAAAGACTGGTCTGAAACTCAGGCGGGCAGGACAGGTCCTTGAACCAGATCGTCACGCCGATATCGGCTGCCATCCGGGCGGCATCGTCCACCTGATGCTGGTTGTGTGCATTGACGTAAAAGCCCCAGATCAGATGCGGCGTCCGCGCGCCCAGCCGCGCTTTCATGCGCACCAGGTTGCGCAGATTCTGCAGGGCCCGCGTCACGCTGCCATTGCGGCGATAGGCGGTATTGGCCTCTTGGGTGATACCGTCGATCGAGCAGAACAGCGAATACAGCCCAGAGGTGATGATATCGGCCAATTCGGTCTCGTCGAACAGGCGCACGGTCAGGTTGGTGCTGAACTGGGTCGCAATACCATAGTCAGCGATCTTGCGCAGAATGGGAACCAACTGCTTATGCATGAACGGCTCTCCCCAGTTTACCAACTGGATCACCTCGGCATGGGGGTTCAGCTTGTCCAGCATCACAGGCAGCGTATCCAGATCAAGATAGCCGCGCGCGGCCATCGGGATATCGCCACGACCTGTGGGGCAATAGGGACATTTCAGATTGCACTGCGAGGTGACTTCCAGCGTGTACCATTGCGGGATGGGCGGCTGCAGAACCGACACATCGGGGCTGGGTGAAACAGTGGGCGGAAGGGGGTAAGAAAGCGGTTGCATGATACCCCTTGATACCCAAACGCAAAGCCGTGCCGCTGTGCCGGGTTGAATTGCCAACCCGTTTATATTGCAGCACCTTTCTTGCTGTCGCAAGAGTGGATCATGGTGGGGCCTAGGGCGCCACGCCCCCGGTTGCCGCCGTCACCAGATCGGCGGCGGCGCGGACCTGCACGCCCATGCGGGTGGCATCCGACAGCCCCATGCGGAACGCTGGCCCCGAGATTGACAATCCCGCCACCGGCTCGCCATGCGCGTTGAAGATGGGGGCGGCGACGCACCGCATCCCCTCGGCCCGTTCCTGATCGTCGATCGAAAAGCCGCGCTCGCGGGTGCGGGCCAGATCGCGCAGCAAGGCCGAGTCGCCCGTCAGCGTCAACGAGGTGAATTTCTCCAGCCCCCGCCGGGCGATGATGCCGCGCACCCGCTCTTCGGGATACCAGGCCAGCAGCGCCTTGCCGATGCCGGATGAATGCATCGGGCCCTTGGTGCCGGGCGGAAAGAAGGCGCGGATCGCCTCATGCGTTTCCACTTGGGCCAGAAAGACCACCTCATCCTTGACCTCAACCCCCAGATTGGCGGTCTCACCGGTGTCACGCATCAGCTGATCCATCGGTTGGCGGGCGCGCTCGACCACCTTTGTGCGGCGCAGGAATGCCGTTCCAACGCGAAAGGCGCCGGGCCCGATCTGCCAGAACTGGCCCGGTTCCTCGACTTCGACCATGTCATGCGCCTGCAGCGTTACCAGTGCGCGATAAACGGTGGCGACGGACTGGCCGGTTTCCTCGGCCAGGGCGCTGAGGGTCAGGCCGGGCTTTGCCGCCAGATACGACAACAGTTCCATCCCGCGATCCAGCGCCTGTACGGTGTTCTGATCGGTCTTGTCGTTAAAGGCCTTTGGCCGACCGCGTGGTTTCTGTACCATCTGTCCAATCCCCTCTCTTCATTGAAAAATCGCAACATTTTGATATAACATCAGAATAGCACAATTCTTGTGCAATGAAAAATCTTTTCGAAAAAATTGTGGAATCGCGGGGGTGGGCGTAATCTGACTTTGTCCTAAAGGGAGATTGCCAGCCATGACGCACCTGAACCCCGTCTTCATTCCGGGCCCGACCAATATGCCGGAATCGGTCCGCAAGGCCTGTGACATGCCCACGCTGGACCATCGCAGCCCGGCTTTTGCGCGGATGTTCAAGCCCGCCGTCGCCGGTGTGCGCCGGATCCTGAAGATGGCTGAGGGTGAGGTCATCATTCTGCCCTCCACCGGCACCGGTGGCTGGGAAGCGGCAATCTCGAACACCCTGTCACCCGGTGACACCGTTCTTGCCGCGCGTTTCGGCATGTTCAGCCACCGCTGGATAGACATGTGTCAACGCCACGGCCTGAACGTCCAGATCATCGAGACGCCTTGGGGTCAGGGCGCGCCCTTGGCCGCCATCGAAGCCGCGCTGAAGGCTGACAAGGCCCGAGCAATCAAGGCCGTTCTGGCCACGCATAATGAGACCGCGACGGGCGTGAAATCCGACATCGCCGGGATCCGCCATGCGATGGACGCGGCAGGCCACGGTGCAATGCTGCTGGTGGATGGAGTGTCGTCTATCGGCTCAATGCCGTTCGAGATGGCGGGTTGGGGCGTGGATGTCGCAGTGGCCGGCAGCCAAAAGGGCTTTATGCTGCCTGCAGGTCTGGCCATTCTGGGGGTATCGCCCAAGGCAATTGCGGCGATGGAAACCGCCAAACTGCCGCGTACCTTCTTTGATTTCAAGGATATGCTGAGTTCCTATGCACGCGGCGGCTATCCCTACACTCCGGCCGTCGGCCTGATCGCGGGTCTGGCGCATTCCATCGAACTCTTGGAGGATGAAGGGCTGGAGGCAGTCTATGCCCGCCACCACCGTCTGGCCGAAGGCGTGCGCCGCGCGATAAAGGCCTGGGGCATGACACCCTATGCGGTCTCGGCTGATTTGTATTCCGACACGGTCACCGCGGTGAAAGTGCCCGAGGGCTGTGACGGAACGGCATTGGTGCAGCTGGCGGCCGAGAAATATGGCGTAGCATTTGGTGTGGGGCTGGGCGAGGTTGCGGGCAAGGTCTTCCGCATCGGTCACCTGGGCATGCTGACCGATGTGATGATGCTGTCCGGTCTGGCGACGGCCGAGATGTGCATGGCCGATCTGGGCTGGAAAGTGCAGCTGGGATCTGGCGTGGCGGCGGCGCAAGAATATTACCGCGGCACCGCCAACGCGATGGCACTGGCTGCGGAATAACGGACGCGCCGGGGCGCCGCCCCGGACCCCGGGGATATTTGGGCCAAGATGAAGGGCAAGGCGATGAAAGACATTGGCGGGCTGATGGTTCCGACTTTTGATGACGTTCTGGCGGCGCATGAGCGGGTGGCGCCCTATATCCACCGCACGCCCGTGCTGACATCCAGTTATCTCAATGAGTTGACCGGGGCTGAGCTGTTCTTCAAATGTGAGAACTTTCAGAAAGCCGGAGCATTCAAGGTGCGAGGCGCCTGCAATGCGGTCTTCGGTCTCAGCGATGAGATGGCGGCCAAGGGGGTGGCGACGCATTCCAGCGGCAACCATGCGCTGAGCCTGTCTTATGCGGCAGGGCGGCGGGGAATCCCGTGTAATGTGGTGATGCCGCGCACGGCGCCTCAGGCCAAGAAAGATGCCGTTCGTGGCTATGGCGGGGTGATCACGGAATGTGAGCCTTCGACATCCTCGCGTGAGGCGGTTTTTGCCGAAGTTCATGCCCGGACCGGGGCGGAGTTTGTGCATCCCTATAATGATCCGCGGGTGATCGCGGGGCAGGGAACCTGCTCGCGTGAGCTGCTGAATCAGGTTGACGGGTTGGACGCTGTGATTGCGCCGATTGGTGGCGGTGGAATGATTTCAGGCACTTGCCTGACAATGTCCTCGGTCGGGCAGGGGGTTGAGGTGTTCGCCGCCGAGCCGAAGAATGCCGATGACGCATACCGCAGTTTCAAGGCCGGACATATCATCGCCGATGACGCGCCCGAAACGGTGGCCGATGGGCTGAAAGTGCCGCTGAAAGACCTGACTTGGCATTTTGTGCGCACCCATGTGGCCGATATCTTCACCGCCACCGAGGATCAGATCGTGGACGCGATGAAGCTGATCTGGAAGCGGATGAAGATTGTGATGGAGCCGTCGAGCGCTGTGCCGCTGGCCGCCATTCTGGCGAACCCCGAACGGTTCAAGGGCCGCCGCGTGGGCGTGATTATCACTGGCGGGAATGTCGACCTTGACAGCCTGCCTTGGATGAAATGAGGGGATAACACCATGAACAAGCAAATAAATCTGGACGGGCTCGAAGTAGGGTATGATATTCCCGCGTTGCCGGGAATGGATGAGGCCGATATCCAGACGCCCTGTCTGGTGCTGGATCTGGACGCTTTGGAACGCAATATCAAGAAGATGGGCGATTACGCAAAAGCGCATGGGATGCGCCACCGTGTGCATGGCAAGATGCACAAATCGGTGGACGTGGCATTGTTGCAGGAACGTCTGGGCGGATCTTGTGGCGTGTGCTGCCAGAAGGTCTCGGAAGCCGAGGTTTTTGCGCGGGGCGGCATCAAAGATGTGCTGGTTTCCAACCAGGTGCGCGATCCGGCCAAGATCGACCGACTGGCGCGGTTGCCGAAATTAGGTGCAAGAACAATAGTTTGCGTGGATGATGCCGATAACGTGGCTGATCTGTCGGCGGCGGCGGTCAAGCATGGCACCGAGATTGAATGTCTGGTTGAGATTGACTGCGGCGCGGGCCGTTGCGGGGTGACCACCACGCAGGATGTGGTGCATATCGCCAAGCTGATTGCGGCGGCACCGGGGCTGAAATTCGCAGGCATCCAGGCCTATCAGGGCGCGATGCAGCATATGGACAAGTATGAGGATCGCAAGGCCAAGCTGGATCTTGCCATTGAGCAGGTGCGCGATGCGGTGCAGGGGCTGAAGGCCCAGGGGCTGGAGTGTGACATCGTTGGCGGTGGCGGCACCGGCAGCTATTATTTCGAAGGTGAATCAGGGGTTTATAATGAACTTCAGTGCGGCTCTTACGCGTTCATGGATGCCGATTATGGCCGGATTCTGGATCAGAATGGCAAGCGGATCGACCAAGGGGAATGGGAGAATGCGCTGTTTATCCTGACCTCGGTGATGTCGCATGCCAAGGCTGAAAAGGCGATTGTCGATGCGGGTCTGAAGGCGCAATCGGTGGATTCAGGGCTGCCCGTGGTCTATGGCCGGACCGATGTGGAATACCTGAAATGCAGCGATGAGCATGGGGTGGTTGAAGATCTGGGCGGCGTCTTGAAGGTCAATGACAAGCTGCGTTTGGTGCCGGGCCACTGCGACCCGACCTGCAATGTGCATGACTGGTATGTCGGTGTGCGCGGCGGCAAGGTTGAGTCGGTCTGGCCGGTTTCGGCACGCGGCAAGGCCTACTAGGGCGCGAGGGGTTAACCAGCTGAAGCCGCTGGGAATTCCCTGTCTTTTATGCGTCTTTTCAACGTCTTCCATGCGTCTTCCGGAAAAACCGCCGGGGGGCGCATTCACCAAACGGGCATCGCGCCCCGAAAGGAGCCCCCATGCTGATCGTTCCCGAGGCGCTGATTGCGTCGCTGGTCTCGCCCGAAGATGCGTTCACGGCGGTGGAGGCCTGCTTTGCCTCGATGGCGCGGGGGGAGGCTTATAATTTTCCCGTGGTGCGCGAGGCCCTCGGGGAGGGGCGTCAGTATGGCTTCAAATCCGGCTTGGACCGGGCGGCGGCGATGTTGGGGGTGAAGGCGGGGGGGTATTTCCCCGGCAATGCCGATAAGGGCATGATCAACCACCAGTCCAGTGTGTTTCTGTTTGACCCCGATACCGGGCGGCCTGTGGCGATGGTGGGGGGCAATCTGCTGACGGCCTTGCGCACGGCGGCGGCGGCGGCGATCTCGATTGACCGGCTGGCGCGGGCGGATGCCAAGGTTCTGGGGATTGTCGGTGCGGGCCATCAGGCAGGGTTCCAGTTGCGCGCGGCGGCCAAGGCGCGTCGGTTCGAGCGGGTGATCGCCTGGAACCTGCACCCCGACATGTTGCCGCGGCTGGGGGCTGTGGCGGCGGAGCTGGGCCTGCCGTTCGAGGCGGTGCCGTTGGAGCGGATGGTCGAGGCCGATGTGATCGTGACGATCACGTCTTCTCCCGCGGCCAGTCTGATGGCGGCGCATGTGGCGCCCGGCACGCATCTGGCCTGCATGGGCACCGATACGGTGGGCAAGCAAGAGGTAGAGGCCAAGCTGTTGGCGGCTGCCACGGTGTTCACCGATGAGGTGGCGCAGTCTGTCAGCATTGGTGAGGCGCAGCATGCGGTGGGGGCGGGGCTGCTGAAGGCCGAGGCGATCACACCGATTGGCGCGGTGTTGATCGGCGCGCATAAGGGGCGGGCTTCGGGGCAAGAGATCACGCTGTTTGATGGCACCGGAGTGGGCTTGCAGGATCTGGCGGTGGCGGGGGTGGCGGTGACGCGGGCGCGTGAACGCGGGATGGGGATTGAAGTCGCTGTTTGATCAAATTCTGTGACAGTGGCGGTGACGGGTCTTGCCCGCAGCCTGCGCGCGTGGTCTGACTGATCGCAATCACCAAGGGGGGCAGATGCGCGTCTTCATCAACGGTTTCGGGCGGATCGGGCGGTCAGTCCTGCGGGCCTGGGCAGAGGCTCCGGGCCGTTGGCCGGGGCTGGAGGTGGTGGGGATAGACGATATCGCCTCGCCCGAGATGTGCGCATATCTCTTTGAATATGACAGTGTTTTCGGCCCCTGGCGGGGGACGGTCAGCCTGCAGGATGGGGCTTTGGTGGTGAATGGGCGGGCGATCCCGCTGCACCGGACATCTGATATCTCAACGCTGGATCTGAGCGGTGTCGATCTGGTGATGGAATGCACCGGGCGGGCTGACAGTGCCGAAGTGGCGGGGCGCGGATTGCGTAGCGGAGCGGGGCGGGTGCTGATCTCTGGCCCGTCCGAGGCGGCTGAGTTGACTGTGGTTCTGGGGGCGAATGACGTGGCCCTGAAGGGTCAGCGGATCGTGTCGAACGCCTCTTGCACGACCAATGCGCTGGCGCCTTTGGTGCGGCTGTTGGATGAGGCCTGGGGCGTGGTGACCGGATCGATGACCACGGTGCATTGCTATACCGGCAGTCAGCCGACGGTGGATGCGCCGGCGGCGGATTATCCGCGCAGCCGGGCGGCGGCCTTGTCGATGGTGCCGACGACGACCAGCGCCGCGCATCTCTTGGACGTGGTTTTGCCGCAGGTGGCGGGGCGGATCATAGCGCAGGCGGTGCGGGTGCCGGTGGCATCGGTGTCTTGCGTGGATCTGTCGGTGATGACCGCGCGGCCGGTGACGGTGACGGCGGTGAACGCGGCTTTCCGTGCGGCGGGAGGGGTGATCGGTGCGACGGACCGGCCGCTGGTGTCAACCGACCTGCGGGCGCGGCCCGAGTCTGTGGTGATGGCCACAGCGGAAACCAAGCTGACGCCGCAGGGGATGCTGCGGGTGTTTGGCTGGTATGACAACGAATGGGGCTTTTCCAACCGGATGCTGGACATGGCCTGCCGGATGGGCTGAGGCGCTAGTCACGCCCCTCGTCGGGGATGTTCAGGATGGTGCCGCAGGCCTTGCAATGCACCGCATCATGGTCATGGCGCTGCAAGCCGCAGGTCGGGCAGGGGAAATGCGCCTTGGGTGGGCGCAGCATCACCTGCACCAGCCGCAAGAACAGCGAGATGCCGAAGATCATGATGCCGACCGACAAAAGCCGCCCCCAGTTGCCAATCAGGGTCAGGTCGCCGTACCCCGTGGTAGTCAGCGTGGTAACGGTGAAATACAGCGCATCGACATAGTTGGTGATATGCGGATTGACGCGGCCCTGGGTCTGGTAAACCAGCGACGTCATCGCAAAGATGAAGATCAACAGGTTGGCGGCGGCGCGGATGGTTTGCTGGTTATGCGCAAATCCGGGGATGTCATCGCGGAGTTGGTCCAGCGTTTGCGGGCTGTGCAGCACGCGGTACAGCCGTAAGACGCGCAGGAAGGCCAGCCCCTCGCCTTTGATCGGGAACAAAAGCGAGAACACCACCAAGAGATCGACCACGCCACCGACACTGAAGAGATCACGCCAGGGGCGTTGCGAAATGTACAGGCGCGCCAGCACATCTGCCAGAAAGATCAGGCCAATGGCGACGTCGATATAGAGGATCGTCGGGCCACGGGGCAGAAATGAATTGGCGATCAGATAGCCGACGGTCAGCAGGTCGAACGCCAGGAGGGCGTAGCGAAAGCGGTCACCCGCCTGGCCTTTGCCTTGGTAGAGGGTGCGTAGCCGGCTGCGCAGGGTCATTCGCCGCACATTCATTCGCCGTAGGGCACCCAGACGGTTTTGATATCCGTGGCGCGCGACAAAAAGGCGCGGCTGTCATCGGCGAGCCAGTCTCTGGCCAGACCGTTGGCAACCCATGTGCGTTTCAGGTTGGTGGTGCTTTCGCGCTCGATCATTGCGGCTGGGGTGGAATCAAAAGCCCAGATCGCGTCGACGTCCATATGGCCGGCCAATGGCTTGGCCAGATCGGCATGCGCACCGGTGACGATGTTGACGACGCCAGCGGGCAGGTCTGAGGTTTCCAGCACCTGATAAAAGTCGGTGGCGGCCAGCGGGAAAGGGTCTGACGGGACCAGCACGCAAGTGTTGCCCATCGCGATGATCGGGGCCATGGCCGAGATCAGGCCAAGCAGGGGCGCCTCATCCGGGCACAGGGCACCGATCACGCCAAGGGGTTCGGGTAACGCAAGGGCCAGACCGCGCAGGGGCACGGGCTTGGCCGCACCTTCGTATTTGTCGGCCCAGGCGGCATAGGTGAAAAGGCGGTTTATGGTGGCGTCTACTTCGGCTGCGCCCGGCTTGCCGGTCATGTCTTTCAGTCGGGCGGCGAATTCACCCGATCGGGCGGACAGGTTTTCGGCGATGTAATACAGGATCTGGGCGCGGGTGTGGGCGGTGGCTTTCGCCCAGCCCGTGGCGGCCTGGGCGGCCTCAACAGCGTTGCGGATGTCCTTGCGGTTGCCAAGGCCGATATGGCCCAGAAGGCGGCCTTTCGGTGACCAGACGGCGCGGGAATAGCCGCCGTCGGGGCGGGACTGCTTGCCTGCGATAAACAGCTTTGCTGTGCGGTCCATGTCGGGGGCGTCTGGCACGCGGGGTTCGGCCATGGCTGCAATCGCGCGGGCGGGTTTGCCCTTGGTCTCGGCCTTCAGGTAGGCCATCAGACCTTCCCAGCCGCCCTCGCGGCCAAAGCCGCTTTCGCGCACGCCGCCAAAGCCTGCGGCGGCGTCGAAAAGGTTGGTGGCGTTGACCCAGACAACACCTGCACGCAGCTTGGGTGCGATGTCGAGGGCGAGGTTGATGTTCTCAGTCCAGACGGTGGCGGCAAGGCCGTAGCGGGTGTTATTGGCCAATTCCACAGCCTCGGCCGGGGTGCGGAAGGTCATCGAGACCAGCACGGGGCCGAAGATTTCTTCTTGCATCAGGGGGGAGGCGCTGGAGAGGCCGGTGATCAGGGTGGGCGGGTAAAAGCAGCCCTGCGGGACGGGCGTGGCGGCGCGGTAGATGGTGCCGTCAGAGCCGTCGACCAGCCGGGTGATGGTGTCCAGCTGGACCGGGTCGATGATCGCGCCGATGTCGATGCATTTGTCCAGAGGGTCGCCAAGCCGCAACCCATCCATCCGGCGTTTCAGCTTGTCATGGAAGCGGTCGGCGATGCCTTCCTGCACCAGAAGGCGCGATCCGGCGCAGCAGACCTGGCCCTGGTTGAACCAGATCGCATCCACCAAGCCCTCGACGGCGCTGTCGATATCGGCGTCGTCGAAGACGATGTAGGGGGATTTGCCGCCCAGTTCCAGGGTCAGGGACTTGGACTGGCCTGCCGTGGCCTCGCGGATGCGCTTGCCGACCGAGGTCGATCCGGTGAAGGCAATCTTTGCCACGTCGGGGTGGGCGACCAGCGTAGCACCTGTGTCACCATCGCCGGTGACGATGTTGAGAACGCCTTTTGGCAGGCCTGCTTCGCGCGAGAGGTCGGCGAAGAGAAGGGCCGTCAGCGGGGTGTATTCGGCGGGCTTCAGCACAACCGTATTGCCGGCGGCCAGCGCAGGGGCGACCTTCCAGGCCAGCATCAGCAGCGGGAAGTTCCACGGGATGATCGCGCCACAGACGCCGAGGGGGGCGAAGCCCGGCTTCTCGGTTTGCAGGAGTTGGGCAAGGCCCGCGTGGTAGTAGAAATGCCGCGCGACAAGGGGGATGTCGATGTCGCGGGATTCGCGGATCGGTTTGCCATTGTCCATGGTCTCGAGCGTCGCAAAGAGGCGGCTGTGTTTCTGGACCAGTCGGGCAAGGGCATAGAGGATTTTCGCGCGCTGGTGGCCGGGGGTGCGCGACCATTTCGGGAACGCGCGGGAGGCGGCTTTGACGGCCTGATCCACCGAGGTGGTTGACCCTTGGGAGACCTGCGCCAAGACCGCGCCGGTGGCAGGGTTCTTGGTGTCAAAAGCAGCTTCGGGCGCTGTGAAGGCGCCGTCGATATAGTGGCCAAAGCTGGCCTTGTGGCGGGCCAGCCATGCCAGCGCCTCGGCATTGCTTTCCGGTGCGGGGCCGTACTCCATGGAGGTGAAGATTTCCTTGATGGTCATGTCGTTCTCCGGTCGCGCCCATTGTCTGGCGAAAGCCCTCGGCCCCGGCGTATGCCTCCGGCGGGGATATTTAAGGACAGAAAATGCCACGGTTTGGCCAGCATATTTTCTGTCACCAAATATCCCGGGGTGAGCGGCGACGCCGCGAGGGGCAGCGCCCCTTTTTCCGGGGCTGTTGGGGCAAGTATGGTCATCTCATCCGATCGCGTGGCGGTGGCTGGCCGAGTAATGGCCGGTGAGGTGGTGTTCCAACTGCCGTTCGATATCGCCCAGCAGGCTGCTGGCACCAAAGCGGAAGAGGTCGGGTTGCAGCCACGGCTGGCCGAGTTCGTCCTTTATCAGGGCGAGGTAGAGGAGCGCGTCTTTGGCTTTCGAAATGCCGCCTGCAGGTTTGTAGCCAACCTTGTAGCCGGTGCGCGCCTCATACTCGCGGATACAGCGGATCATCGTCAGGGTGACGGGTAGGGTGGCGTTGACGGGTTCCTTGCCGGTGGACGTCTTGATGAAATCGGCACCGGCCATCATGCAGACCAGGCTGGCACGGGCGACGTTGCGCAGGGTTTGCAATTCGCCGGTGGCAAGGATGGCTTTCATATGGGCGTCGCCACAGGCGGCGCGCATCTGGCGCGTTTCGTCATAGAGGGCCTGCCAGTTGCCGGTCAGGACGTGGCGGCGAGAGATGACGATATCGATCTCGCGAGCGCCGGCCTTCACCGACTCACCAATCTCTGCGATGCGCAGGTGCCAGGGCGACAGCCCGGCGGGAAAGCCGGTCGAGACGGCGGCGACGGGGATGGCGGTGCCTTCCAGCGCCCGGACTGCCGTGCCGACCATCTCATGATAGACGCAGACGGCGCCGACGGTCAGGCCTTGCATCCCCAGCGCCGCCAGCATGTCGGGGCGCACCGGTTGACGGGCCTTGGCGCAGAGTCGCTGGACGCGGCCGGGGGTGTCATCGCCCGACAGGGTGGTCAGGTCAATCAGCGAGATTGCCTTGCACAGCCAGGCGGCTTGAAAGTCTTTTTTCACCGACCGGCGCCCGCCCAGGGTGGCGCAGCGCCGCTCTATCGCCGAGGTGTTGGCCTGCACCGAGGCCACCCAGTCCAGATCCAGCGCCATCCCCGGATTGCGCGGGTGGCCCGGCTGGGGGGTGATCTGGGGCAGAAGGCCCGAGGCTCCGGTGCTGTGGGGGGTATGCGTCTGCAAAGGGGCCTCCGCGCCCAAGATCTATCTGCCGACGATGCCATGCGGTGCGGCAGGCTGGCAAGGGCCTCAGGCCGGGTGATTTGACTGGACGGTCAGCAATTGCCCGTCCGGTTGCATTGCAAACAGGCTTGACCGGCAGGGGGGAAAGATGCCTTTTGCCGAAATAAGCACCCGCTAACCGGGGCAAGGCAAGAAGGGGCGGCAAAGCATGCATGATCTGGACCTGACGGGCCACTGGGCGGGGATTGCCGCGCTGGTGATCTTTGTCGTGGCCTATGTGTTGGTGGTCTTTGAAGAAGTCACCCATATGCAGAAGTCAAAGCCCGTCATGATGGCGGCGGGGCTGATCTGGGCCCTGATCGGCATAGTCTACAGCTATGGCGGCCAATCCGAGGTGGCGCATGACCATGCCCGGGTCATCATTGAGGAATATGGCGAGCTGTTTCTGTTCCTGTTGGTGGCGATCACCTATGTCAACACGCTGGAAGAGCGTCGGGCGTTTGACGTGTTGCGGGCCAAGTTGATCAACGCGGGGCTGGGCTATCGGCAGTTGTTCGTGCTGACCGGGGTGTTGGCGTTCTTTATGTCGGGGGTGTTGGACAACCTGACCACGGCCTTGGTGATCGGCACAGTGGTGCTGGCGCTGGGCCGCGAAAACCCCAAATTCGTGCTGTTGGGCTGTATCTCAACAGTGGTTGCGGCAAATGCGGGGGGGGCTTTCAGCCCCTTTGGCGACATCACCACGCTGATGGTCTGGCAAAAGGGCAAGCTGAGCTTTTTCGAGTTTTTCGATCTGTTCCTGCCCTCGGTCGTGAACTGGGTGGTGCCGGCGACGATCATGTATTTCGCCATTCCGAATGAAAAGCCGCCCGCCGTGACCGACAAGGCCAAGGCCAAAACCGGGATGATCGGGGTGGCGATTTTGTTTGCCTGCACCATTGCGACGGCGGTGGCGTTCAAGAACTTTCTGGAGCTGCCGCCCGCGTTGGGGATGATGCTGGGCTTGGGCTATCTGCAGATGTGGTCGTATTATCTGCGTTTTGTCAGCAAGCGGCGTGAAGACGAAGAGATCGTGCTGGACAGTTTCAAAGAGGTGCAGCGGGTGGAATGGGACACTCTTCTGTTCTTTTTCGGCATCATCTTTGCGGTCGGCGGTCTGGGCGTGATGGGCTATTTGGCGCTGGCGTCGCAGGGGCTGTATGTTGGGCTGGGAGCAACTACGGCCAATATCATCATTGGCGCCTTGTCTGCGATCGTGGACAACATCCCGCTGATGTTCGCGGTGCTGACGATGGACCCGGCAATGTCGGACGGGCACTGGCTGTTGATCACCCTGACCTGCGGAGTGGGCGGATCGATGCTGTCTGTCGGCTCTGCCGCGGGCGTGGCGCTGATGGGGCAGGCCAAGGGGGCCTATACTTTCATGGGCCACATGCGCTGGACCTGGGCGATTGCGCTGGGCTATGCGGCCTCTGTCTGGGCGCATATGCTTCTGAACGCCGATCTGTTCTAGCGGCCAATTCCAACGGCCGTTTGCCCCGGCGTCAGGCGGGCGGGTCGGGATCCAGCATCCGGTCGCCTGCGGTCACGTCCGGCGTCCAGACCGCCCATTCGCCGCCGCCTTCGGGGGGCGGCACGGCCAGATCGGTCTTGCGCGTCTGCTTTTGGTCCCAGAGCAGCACCTTGGCCAGCATCATGGCCGACAGAGGCGCGGTCAGAAACAGGAACACCGCGACGGCGATTTCCTCCCACGCGATGCGGCCTTGCAGCAGCATGATTTCCAGATCTGAGGCGACGAGCGCGGTGCCGACGCCGATCGTGGTGGCCTTGGTCGGCGCGTGCAGGCGCTGGAACGGATTGCGCAGGCGCAACATGCCCCAGCTGCCGACCAGACCAAAGAGGCCGCCCAGCACCACAAGGGCCGAAATGGCCGCCTCTAGCAGGGTCGCGGTCATTCGATGATGCTCCCGCGCAGGAGGTATTTGCAATAGGCGACGGTTGAGACAAAGCCGGTCATCGCAAACAGCATGGCGGGTTCGAACACCGCAATATCGCCCGCCTTGACGCCATACAGCATCAGAAGGGCGATGGCGTTGACGGTCATGGTGTCAACGGCCAGGATGCGGTCGGCAATGGAGGGGGCGGTGGCGATGCGCCACAGGTTCATCGCCAATGCGAAGGCAAAGCAGGAAATTGCAAAGGTCAGGGCGGGACCGATCATTCGAAGATCCTTTTCAGGCGGGCCTCATAGCGGGCAAGGATGGCGTCCCGCACGGCGGCAGGGTCGGGTGCGTGCAGGGCATGGACCAACAGCTGACGCCCATCGGCCGAAATCTCGGCCGTCAGGGTGCCGGGGGTCATGGTGATGGTGCCTGCCAGCAGCGCCACCGCATCGGGAGAGGTCAGCGTCAGCGGCACCGGGATGAAGGCCGAGCGGATGCTGGCAGAGGGGATGAACAGGATGACCCAGGCCACCTGAAAGCTGGAGATGATCACATCCCACAGCACGATCAGCGTATAGGTGATCAGGCCAAAGGGGCGGCGCAGGCGGGGGCGGTCGGGCCACCAGGGCGCGGTAAAGGCCGGGATGGCC
The DNA here is from genome assembly GCA_049291415.1 of Paracoccaceae bacterium. Classification (GTDB taxonomy): domain Bacteria; phylum Pseudomonadota; class Alphaproteobacteria; order Rhodobacterales; family Rhodobacteraceae; genus Pseudogemmobacter. Next base: position 17,878 of record JBATPI010000090.1, read on the forward strand.
AGACCCAGGATCAGCGCCATGGTCAGACTGCCCAGCGTCCAGCTGCTGGCCAGCAAGAGCCAGAACAGGATCAGGAAAACCGTCAGGCCGGGGTGGGGAAAAAGGCGGTTCAACATGGGGTCAGTCGCCTTTCTGCAGGTCGGTGGCGGTGATGTAGGGCGTGGGGTCATGCAGCTGCGCGGCGGTGCCGGCCAGCCAGTCTTGCACCGGCCCGGCCAGCACCGTCAGGGCCACCAGCCCGGCCAGCAGAGCGGCGGGGGCCAGGGCCTGCGAGGATGCCAGCGGGATCTGCGTCTCGGCCTGCGGGGCCCAGAACAGCGCCGATCCTGCCCGCGCCATTCCGATCAGCGCAAGGAATGAGCCGGCCAGAACCACGCTCCACACCCAGACCGAGGGGGCGGATTGCAGCACCATCAGTTTGCCCAGGAACCCCGACAGCGGCGGCAGTCCGGCGGTGGCGATGGCGGCCAGAAAGAACAGCGCGGCCAGCCGTCCGGGCAGGCGGGGTGGATCTGCGGCGTCAAACCGGGCGGCACCGCGGGCTGTGGCCAGATCAGCGATCAGGAAAATCACCGCGCCCGCAAAGGTGGAATGGATCATGTAATAGAGGGTGGCGGTGGTGGCGGCGGGGGTAAAGCCCGCCATAGCGGTAAAGACCGTGCCCATGGATGCGACTGCGCCGTAGGCGGCCAGTCGAGGCAGGCTGTGCGCGCCCAGAATGCCGATAGAGCCGACCGCCAGCGTGATCAATCCGGCGGGCAGCATCAGATCGGCGATCATCGTGCCGGTGACGGCCAGATCGGGCGGAAAGACCAGCGTGCCCATGCGCAGGGCGGCATAGGCACCGACCTTGGTCATCACGGCAAAGAGGGCCGCGACAACTCCGGTGGTTTTGGCATAGGTGCCGGGCAGCCAGAAGTGCAAGGGCACCAGCGCGCCCTTGATGGCAAAGACCAGCATCAGCAGCACGGCCGCCACCCGCATCAAGGCCTGATCTCCGGGCGGCAACACGCGCAGTTTCACCGCCAGATCGGCCATGTTCAGCGTGCCGGTGACAGAATAGACCGTGGCCAGCGCGAACAGAAACAGGGTCGAGCCGACCAGATTGACCGCAATATATTGCAGCCCGGCCCGGATGCGCGGCCCGCCGCCACCATGCACCATCAGCCCGTATGAGGCGATCAGCAGCACCTCGAAGAAGACGAACAGGTTAAAGGCGTCGCCGGTCAGGAAAGCACCATTCAAGCCCATCATCTGAAACAGCCACAGCGCGTGAAACTTTCGCCCGCGGCGGTCCCAGCCGGTGGAGATGGCCTGCGCCAGCACCAATACCGCCAGAACAGCGGTCAACAGCAGCATCAGCGCCGACAGCCGGTCCAGCACCAGCACGATGCCAAAAGGTGCGGGCCAGTCGCCAAGGCGGTAAACCTGCGGCGGGCCGGAACTGGCCTGCGCAAACAGCAATACGGCGATCACCAGCAGCCCCGCAGTGCCGGTGGCTGACGCCAGCCGCGCCATGCGGTTGCTGTTTGACGCCCCGAACAGCGCCAGCGCCGCCATCAGCGCGGGCAACAGAATGGGCGCAATGATCAGGTGGTTGGTCATGGCGCGTCCCTGTTTTGGGGCTCAGGGTTCACGCTGTCGTTGCCGGTTTCCAGATAGCTGCCAAGGGCCATCATTACGATCACAGCCGTCATGCCGAAGGAGATGACGATGGCGGTCAGCACCAGCGCCTGCGGCAGAGGATCGGTGGGGGCGGTGGTCAGGCCGACGATGGGCTCAGCCCCCGTCTTCAACCGCCCGGCGGCAAAGATGAACAGGTTGACCGCGTAGCTGAGAAAGGTCAGCCCCAGGATCACCGGAAAGCTGCGCAGCCGCAGCATCAGATAGACGCCTACGGTGGTCAAAAGCCCGATGGTGGCGGCGATAAACATCTCCATCAGGGGGCTACTTTCACGGCGGATTCATTGGGTTGGGCGGTCTCTGGCCGGTGCTGAGCCAGACGCGACAGCGTGGCCAGCGACAGCCGGACCGCACCAAGGACGCAGAGAAACACGCCCAGATCGAAGATCGCGGCGGTTGTCAGCTCTATCTTTTCCAGCGGCCAGAAGGTGAAATAGTCAAAGCCCGAGGTCAGGAAGGGCAGCCCTTGGGCCCAGGCGATGGCCCCGATACCGGTAGACAGCAAAATGCCCGCGCCGATCAACAGCTGATGGTCAAAGCGCATATGCCGTTCCGCCCAGAGATAGCCCGAGGCGATGTATTGCAAGAGGAACGCGATCGAGACGACCAGACCGGCCACAAAGCCGCCGCCCGGCAGGTTATGGCCGCGCAGAAAGATAAAGACCGCGACCATCATGGCCAGCGGCATCAGGAACCGGGTGCCAGCCACCAACAGCAGCGGATGCGCGTCGCCCGAATCGACGCTGGCGGCCCGTATGGCGGCCAGCCGTTGCGTGGCGGCGGGTGACGATAGCACCGAGATCGCCAACGCAAAGATCACCAGCGACGCGATGCCCAGCACGATGATCTCACCATAGGTGTCAAAGCCGCGAAAATCGACGATGATGGTATTGACCGCATTGGTGCCGCCCGCGCCGGGTTTCGATTGCGCCCAGTGAAAGGCCGAGACCGGGGTGAAGGCGGCGTCGCGGCTCATCAACGCCCAGGCCAGAAGGCCGGCTCCCAGGCCGGTGGCAACGGCCAGAACGGCGTCGCGGGCGCGGCGCAGGTTAGAGGTGTCGCGCGGGGTGCTGGCGGGCAGGAAGTTCAGTGCCAGAAGCATCAGAAGGATGGTCACCACCTCAACCGTGATCTGCGTCAGGGCCAGATCGGGGGCGGAAAGCCAGGCAAACCCGGCTGACAGGAACAGACCGACGATGCCGGTCAGGATCAGCGCCAACAGGCGGTTGTGATGGGTGATCAGCGTGGCGATGGCGGCCAGCGACATCAACAGCCAGACCGTCAGCGGCGCGCCTTGCAGCGGCAGTGGCAGGCGGGTGCCGGGCTGATGGGTGCCGCCCTGAAAAGCCCAGAGACCAAGCGCCACGATCACCACCACGGTGGCCGCCATTGCGCGGCCCAGCGTGCCGTCATGCAGGCCAGCGGTGATCCGCGCGGCGGTGGCGGTCAGCGCGGACATGATAGCGTCAAAGATCTGTTTAGCCTCTGGGCGGGGCAAGGCGTCCCACATCGCGCGGAATCGCGAGTAAAGGCCCAGGGTGATGAAGGCACCGCCAAAGGCGGCCAGCGACATCCACAGCGCCGGGGCGTTCAGCCCGTGCCACAACGCGATATGGGCGTGCAGGGTTTCGCCCGTGGTGGCGCTGGCAGCGGCATCGACAAAGGGGCCAAAGGTTGCCATCGGGATCAGGCCCGAGGCAATGACGAGGGCAGCCAGCAAGGCCGGAGCGGCCCAGAGGCCGGGGGAAGGGTCATGCGCCTCATGCTTTTCGCGCGGCTTGCCGAGGAAGGTTCCGGCCAGAAAGCGCAAGCTGTAAGCCACCGACAGCAGCGCCCCGGCGGTGGCCAGCGCCGCCACCAGCCAAGGGGTCAGCCAGTGGCTGTGGGCGGCGTTCTCCAGCATCAATTCCTTGGAGAGAAAGCCGTTCAAGGGCGGCACACCGGCCATTGACAGAGTGGCAATCAGGGCGATGGCGAAGGTCAGCGGCATGGCGGCGCGCAGGGCACCCAGACGGCGGATGTCGCGGGTGTGGGTTTCATGGTCAACGATGCCGGCAACCATGAACAGTGCGGCCTTGAAGCTGGCATGGGCCAGGATGTGCAGCATGGCGGCAGAGGCGGCGGCAGGCGTGCCGAGGCCCAGAAGAAAGGTGATCAGGCCCAGATGGCTGACGGTGGAAAAGGCCAGGATCGCCTTCAGGTCATCCTTGAACAGCGCGATCTTGGCGGCCAGGATCATGGTGAAAAGCCCGGTCGAGGCGACGATGGCGGTCCATTCCGGCGTGCCCGCCAGCACCGGCCACAGCCGCGCCATCAGGAACAATCCGGCTTTGACCATGGTGGCCGAATGCAGATAGGCCGAGACCGGGGTGGGGGCGGCCATCGCGTGCGGCAGCCAGAAGTGGAACGGAAACTGCGCCGATTTGGTGAAAGCCCCGATCAGGATCAGGATCAGCGCGGCCAGATACCAGGGGCTGGCCTGAATGGCATCTTTTTGCGCCAGGATCTGGGTCAGCTCATAACTGCCGGCGATATTGCCCAGGATCAGCACGCCCGCGATCAGCGCAAGGCCGCCGCCGCCGGTGACGGCAAGGGCCATGCGCGCGCCCTGGCGGCCTTCGGGCAGGTGACGCCACCAGCCGATCAGCAAAAAGGACGACAGCGAGGTCAGCTCCCAGAATACCAGCATCATGATCAGGTTTTCGGACAGGACAATCCCGGTCATCGCGCCTTGGAACAGCATCAGATAGGTCAGGAAGCGGCCGAAATCCTCTTTGGGCGACAGGTAAAACCGGGCGTAAAGGATGATCAGCAGGCCGATGCCCAGGATCAGGCCTGCGAACATCAGGCCCAGCCCATCAATGCGGAAATTGGCGTTCAGGCCCAGGCTGGGCAGCCAGTCTATATGGGCAAGAATGACCTTGCCATGCAGCACGGCGGGGGCGTGGGCGATCAGCCCCGCCAGCGCCAGCGCGGTCGCCATGGCGGCCGACAGC
>JBATPI010000091.1:0-1636 GCA_049291415.1 Paracoccaceae bacterium
ACGCTATACAAACGTGAGAAAACACGTCAACTTCTTGACTCTATGAATGATGTCCTTCACCGCATGAAGGCTAACCCAGGTACACCACCAGAGGAGATAGCAAAGTTAGAGGCTCAGATTAAGAAACAACAGTCAGATGTAGACTTCTTTGATGTTGTCCTAGATGGAGGAAAGCACCAGGACGGAGAGAATGAAATGCCAGACATGGGAATCAACAATAGACTAGAGGCTCTCATAGAGAAGCGAGAACTCACAAAGAATTTCATCAAACTTTATTGCTAATGGCACAAATGGGTAGACCAACAGAATACACAGATGACATTGTGCTCAAGACAAATGAGTATATTGATTCGTGTACTGATGAGCATTATGACTGGGTAAAGAGTGAGTCAACGGGAAAGGTAGATAGCACATCATGGGAACACAGAGTAAAGGTAAAACTTCCTACTATTGAAGGATTATCTTTATTCTTAAAGGTAAACAGAGATACTATATACGACTGGGAAAAAAAGTATGAAAACTTTTCCGACACATTAAAGGAACTTCGCTCTAAACAAGCCAAGATGCTTATAGAAAATGGTCTCTCAGGTGACTATAATCCGACTATCGCTAAACTGATTCTCTCATCAAACCATGGTATGCGAGAGAAGTCAGATGTAACAACAAATGACAAAGACTTACCGACTCCAATATTAAATGTTTTACCAAACCTCAGCGACAAACAAAATAGTGGGGATGAAGAAACGAATAAGGGCAGTACAGGGTGGGACCTCAGCGAGTAAGACTATCTCAATACTCTTGTATCTAATTGCAAGGGCACAGAGCGACACTAAACCTACACTCACCTCGATTGTTTCTGAATCATTTCCCCACCTCAAACGAGGAGCAATACGCGATTTTGTGATGATAATGGAGGAGCACAACTACTTCAAAGAACCACGCTGGAATAGAACAGACTACACATACACATTCGAAACTGGGAGCAAGATAGAGTTCTTTAGTGCTGACCAACCAGGAAAGGTACGAGGACCAAGGCGTGATAGATTGTTCATCAATGAAGCGAACAATGTCCCGTATGAAGCATTTGACCAACTGGAAGTGCGTACAAAAGAGTTCATATTTCTCGACTGGAACCCAACGAATGAGTTCTGGTACTACGACCAAGTGGCTAATCGTACAGACGTAGAGCATTTAATCTTAACGTATAAAGATAATGAAGCCCTCTCAAAAGAAATCATTGACTCAATCGAACAAAGAAAGAATCGTAAAGGCTGGTGGAAAGTGTACGGTGAAGGACTCCTCGGTGAAGTCGAAGGAAAAATATACAAAGGGTGGGAAATACTCGAAGAACTACCTCGCTTTGCGCGACTTGAGCGACGAGGGCTTGATTTTGGTTACTCGAATGACCCAAGCGCAGTTATTGACATTTACTATGCTGATGGAGGATATATTTGGGATGAAGTTCTATTCACAAAGGGACTATCGAATAAACGTATCGCCGACACCATTCTCGCTCAAGAAACTCAGTGCCTCGTTGTTGCCGACTCAGCAGAACCCAAGAGCATCGACGAAATCAAAAGTTACGGAGTCAACATCATCGGAGCCGACAAAGGTCAAAGGAAAAACAATGACCCGA
>JBATPI010000092.1:0-22992 GCA_049291415.1 Paracoccaceae bacterium
GCCGCAGACCCAGCGCCGCCAGCGCCAGAACGGCCAGCGCCACCAAGACGCCGCCCGCCGCACCAAGGGCCAACTGGGGAATGCCCGACAGCCAGGCTGCGGTTCCGATCAGGGCCGCCGCCAGCCCGGCCAATGTCAGCATCCACCGTGCCCGCGGCCAACCGCGCGTGCCGTCGCCGCCGCGATACAGGGCAGCGGCGCGGATGTTTTCGGTTCGGGCCAGGGGCAGCAGGGTAAAGATCAGCGCCGAGAGCGCGCCGTAGAACGCCGCTTCGGCCAAGGCCTGGGGCGCCAGCCGGATATCGGATGGAAAGGGCAAGGACGCCTCTATCAGCGGCGCCGCGGCCAGGGGCACCAGCGCGCCCAGGGCCAGACCCAGCGCGATGCCAAGGGCCGACAGGATCGCCACCTGGATCAGATAGCTGCGAAAGATCAGCCCGCCGGATGCGCCCAGCGTTTTCAGCGTGGCGATAGTGGCGGTCTTGCCATCCAGATAGCTGCGGATTGCGGCGGCGATGCCGACCCCGCCCACCGCCAGCCCGGCCAGCCCCACCAGCACCAGAAAGCTGCCGATGCGGTTTACCACCGTCTTGATGGTGGGGGCGGCATTGCGGCGGTCAGTCCAGCGCAGACCCTTGTCGGCAAAGCGCGCCTCGGTCGCCTCTTGCAGGGCGGTCAGGTCGGTGCCGGGCGGCAACATCATGCGATAGCGGGTTTCATACAGTGAGCCGGGGACGATCAGCCCCGAGGTCGCCAGCGCCGTGGTCCGAACCACGGTGCGCGGCCCCAGCGTCAACCCGGTTGAGGCGCTGTCAGGCTCACGCGTCAGGGCGGCGGTCAGGCGAAACTCTTGGGTGCCCAAACGGAAGGTGTTGCCGATCTGCAGGCCCAGACGAGCGATCAGCACCGGGTCCATCACCGCGCCGGGCAGGCCGTCTGTCGTGGCCAGCGCGTCGACCAGCGGGATTGCCGGATCCAGCACCGCAGTGCCGGTCAGGGGCCAGGCGTCATCGATCGCCTTTACTTGCGTCAGGGCCGCATCATCCCCGGTCAGCGCCATGGACCGGAAATCATAAACTTCCGATACCGCTGTGGCGATGCTGGCCATATAGGCGCGCTCATCCGGGGCGGCAGTGCGATAGGTAAAACGCATTTCGGCGTCACCGCCCAGGATCACCGCGCCCTGATCGGCCAGCCCCGACTGGATGCCTGCCCGCAAGGTGCCGACAGCGGCAATCGCCGCCACGCCCAGCGCAAGACAGGCCAGAAACACCCGCAACCCGCGCAAGCCGCCGCGCAATTCGCGCCGCGCAATGGTCAGGGCCAGACTCATGGCGCCAACCGCCCGTCGGCCAGCCGGATCACCCGGTCACAGCGCGCCGCCAGATCCGCGTCATGCGTGACCAGCACCAGCGTGGCGCCATGTTTGTCGCGGAGGCCAAACAGCAGATCCATGATCGCCAGCCCATTCTCGCCGTCCAGATTGCCTGTCGGTTCATCCGCCAACAGGATCGCCGGACGCGGGGCTGCGGCGCGGGCCAGGGCGACGCGCTGCTGCTCTCCGCCCGACAACTGGCTGGGGTAATGGTCCATCCGATGGGCCAGACCGACTGTCGCCAACTCGGCGCGGGCGCGGTCAAAGGCGTCGGGCGCGCGGGCCAGTTCCAAGGGGATCGCCACATTCTCCAGCGCGGTCATCGTCGGGATCAGGTGGAAAGATTGGAACACCACCCCCATATTATCCCTGCGAAAGCGCGCCAACGCGTCTTCGTCCATCCGGCCCAGATCCTGGCCCAGCGCCAGAACCTGCCCGCCAGTGGCCCTTTCCAGCCCGCCCATCAGCATCAGGAGCGATGATTTGCCCGACCCCGAAGGCCCCACCAACCCCACGCTCTCGCCCCGGTTGACGGTTAGCGAGATGCCCCGCAAGATCTCGACCGGGCCGGCATTTGCGGGCAGGGTCAGGCGGGCATCGGTCAGAGACAGGACAGGATCAGACATGAAAGGCTTTCTGCGGCGGGGTGTTCACAGGGGATATGGCCTTTTCCGCACCGCCTGCAACATCACGATTGCGTTGATTTTTTCAGTTGGGGTCGCCCAGGCGGCACCGGCTAGCGTGGTGGCGCTGGGTGACAGTCTGACGGCGGGCTACGGATTGCCGCCCGAAGAGGGGCTGGTGCCGCAGTTGCAGGCCTGGTTGCAGGCCAATGGCGCGGATGTGGTGGTGCAGAATGCAGGCGTCTCGGGCGATACCACCGCCGGTGGGCTGGCACGGCTGGACTGGGCGCTTTCGCCGCAGACAGATGCGCTGATCGTGACGCTGGGCGGCAATGACATGCTGCGCGGCCTGCCCCCGGCCGAGGCGCGGGCCAATATCGACGCAATCCTGACGGCCGCACAGGCGCGCGGGCTGCCGGTCCTGCTGGTCGGCATGACAGCGCCGGGCAACTTTGGCCCCGCCTACAAGGCCGATTTCGACAGGATTTATCCCGATCTGGCGGTCAGCCACAACACCTTGCTGATGCCCGATTTCTTTGACGGGTTCCGGGTGGCGGGGGCGGATATGGCAAACCCCGCCTCATATGCGGCATGGATGCAGGCTGACGGCCTTCACCCCAATGCGGCGGGCGTGGATCTGATCGTTCAGGCGCTGGGGCCAAAGGTGCAGGAATTGGTGGCGCAAGTGGGAAAATAGCCGGGCGCGGGCATAGGTTCCTTGAACCCGGGCCGAATCCGTGGCGGTATCCGGGCAGGCAGTGGGGGCGTTGCGATGTTGCAGGATCTGGTCGGAATTGTTGGGGCTGCACATGTGCTGACCGGGCAGGACATGCAGCGTTATGCCAGTGACTGGATGGGCAAATACCATGGCTCTCCCGTCGCCGTGGTGCGCCCGGCCAATACGGCCGAGGTGGCCGGATGTGTGCGGATCGCCGCTGCGGCGGGCGTTCCGGTGGTGCCGATTGGCGGCAATACCGGGCTGGTGGGCGGCACCATGACCACTGGTGGGCTGATGATCAGTCTGGAACGCATGAACCGCATCCGCGAGGTGCGTGCCGAGGCGCGGCTGGTGGTGGCCGAGGCGGGCACCATCCTGCAGCGCATCCATGACGCGGCCGAGGCGCAGGGGTTGTATTTCCCGCTATGGTTCGGCGCGCGCGGCTCGGCCATGCTGGGTGGGGCGCTGTCGACCAATGCGGGCGGATCCAACGTCTTGCGCTATGGCAGCACGCGTGGGCTGTGTCTGGGGCTGGAGGTGGTTCTGGCCGATGGCCGGGTGTTGAACTTGATGAGCCAGTTGCACAAGGACAACTCTGGCTATGATCTGAAGCAGATGTTCATCGGGGCCGAGGGCACCTTGGGCATTATCACCGCGGCGGTGATGAAGCTGGTGCCGAAACCGCTGGCCTATGCCACGGCCTGTGTGGCGGCGCGCAGCCTGCCGCAGGCGCTGGGCCTGTTGAACCGCATGCAGGCGGCAACTGGCGGGCGGGTTGAGGCGTTCGAATTCATGCCGCGCAGCTATAGTCAGCGGCTGGCGCAGGTGCGGCCCGATCTGGGCCTGCCCTTTGCCGATATCCCAGAAGTCACCATCCTGATTGAGGCCGCCACCACCGTGGTGCAAGAGGCCACCCCCGATGCCGACGGCGCGGTGCCCCTGACCGGGCAGCTAGAGGGCGTCCTGGCCGCGATGCTGACCGAAGGGCTGATTGATGATGCCATCGTTGCGCGATCAGAGGCGCAGCGCAGCGCGATGTGGGCACGGCGAGAGACCGCCGCCGAGATCACGCTGGGCCGGACGCCGATGGTGGATTGCGACGTCTGCGTGCCTCTGGATCAGGTGGACGCCTTCATGCGCCAGACCGCCACCCGGTTGACCACGCTGGACCCCGGCCATTCCACCCTGACCGTGGCGCATCTGGGCGATGGCAACCTGCATTTCACCGTCTTTCCCAGCCGTGATGAGGCCGCGTTGAAGGATGCGGTGATGCAGGTGGTTGAGGATGTGGTGCAGGATCTGGGCGGTTCTTTCAGCGCCGAGCATGGGGTCGGCCTGTCAAAGCTGCCGTCGATGCGGCGGCGCAAGGATCCGGTGGCGCTGGATGTGATGCGGGCGATCAAGGTGGCGCTGGACCCCGGCGGGGTGATGAACCCGGGCAAGGTCATTCCCTGACCCAGCCATCGCGCCCCTTGCTTTTTCCATCGCCTCACGGGATGACCGCGACAGGGATTTGCAACCGACCCATCGCCGGGCCCGCCCGGAGCAAAGGAGCGAGATGACGATCAAGTTTGGCCTTTTGGGCGCAGGGCGTATCGGCAAGGTGCATGCAAAGGCGATCATCGGCGATGCCGACGCCCGGCTGGTTGCAGTGGCCGATGCCATCCCCGCTGCCGCGCAGGCGATTGCCGATCAATATGGCTGCGAGGTGCGCAGCATTGACGCGATCTGCGCCGCCAAGGACATTGACGCCGTGGTGATCTGCACCCCCACCGACACCCATGCCGATCTGATCGAAGCCTTTGTAAAGGCGGGCAAGGCGGTCTTTTGCGAAAAGCCGATTGATCTGTCGCTGTCTCGCGTCAAGACCTGTCTGCAGGTTGTGCGCGCCCATGAAGGCACGCTGATGGTGGGTTTCAACCGCCGGTTTGATCCGCATTTCCGCGCCGTCCGCGCCGAGATCGACAAGGGCACCATTGGTGCGGTCGAGATGGTGGTGATCACCAGCCGTGACCCCGGCGCGCCACCGGTTGATTATATCAAACGCAGTGGTGGAATCTTCCGTGACATGACGATCCATGATTTTGATATTGCACGGTTCCTGTTGGGCGAAGAGATTGAAGAGGTGGTCGCCACTGCCGCCGTGCTGGTTGATCCAGCCATCGGCGTGGCGGGTGATTTTGATTCCGTGCAGGTGATGCTGCGGTGCAAATCCGGGCGGCAGGCGATGATCTCGAACTCGCGCCGGGCCACCTATGGCTATGACCAGCGGATTGAGGTGCATGGCGCCAAAGGCATGGTTTCGGCAGAAAACCAGCGCCCGGTTTCGATCGAGGTGGCCAGTGCCGCAGGCTATACCCGCCCGCCGCTGCATGATTTTTTCATGACCCGCTATACCGAGGCCTACGCCGCTGAAATTGCTACATTCATCGCGGCGATTGGCGGCAAGGGCAAGGCCGAGCCGACGGGCGAAGACGGGTTGATCGCCTTGGCTCTGGCCGATGCGGCGCTGAAATCTGTTGCGGAAAAGCGGGTGGTCAAGCTGGCTGAAACGCTGGGCTGACGCGCGGCGGTACCGTCGGGGTTGCGCGCGATTTATCGCGCGCCCCCTTTCAGTTGGTGGCCCGCGTGCGCAATTCCAGTTGCAGGATCATCGGCGCGGGCCCGGTGGCCTCATCCCCACCCGACAGCGGCACCGCTCCGCGCGTGGTCTCGCCAAAACCTGCTTCGGTCATCATGGCGTCAAAGCCGCCTGTCCCGCCGATGTTCCGGGTGGCATCCAGCGCGTCTTGCGCCAGAAACGACAGGTTCTCGACCGGGCTGTGCGGCTTGGCCGGGGTGACCACCACGATCATCCGTTCCTGCCCCATCGACGGGCCACCGATGGCGAACAGACCGCGCTTCAGCGTGTCGCCGGGTTGCAGCCGTTCAGCCGCCCAATGGGTGATCGAATAGTCGGCCCCGACATAGAGCACATTCACATCCACCGGCTGATCGGTGTTGTTATGCGCCAGTACATGCACCTCATCATCGGGCAGCAGCACCGGAACCGGGGTGGTGGGCAGGGCAATCAGCGTGGGGTTGTCAGCCGAACGGGTCTGCATTTCCACCTGCACATCCAGCCCCCCATCGCCCACTGCCGCCCCCAGCTTCATCAGGTTCAGCGCGCGGGACATCCGGGTCAGCGTATCGCCCAGGGTTTCGGCCAGCTGGTCCGCATCCTTGTCGGCGGTTGAGACCGAGGGTGTGGTGGCCAGATCCTCGGCCAGCCCGGTTGCAGGCAGCACCCAGATCGCATCAGGGCGCGGGCTGTCGGACAGCACGGCCAGTCGCAGATCGGCTTCGGCCCCGGCATCGACAAAGACCAGACGCGGGCCGACGGTCTCTTGCAATACGGCCTGTGCGGCCATCAGCGCCTGAGCGGGCGCGGTGCCGGGGGTTGGCAGGGCGATAGTCAAAGTGAAGTCGACCGCCGTATCCAGCTTTCGCAGGTAAAGACCCTTTGGCAGTGGAGTCGGCAACGGTATGCCAGCGGTATCAGCCACCTCGGCGCTGGACGCAAAGGTAGAGGTTTGCGTCACGGTGACATAGCCAATTGCCGCTTCGTCCTGATCGGCGGCCGAGGTCATTATGGCCAGCCGGTCGCCCGTTGCCAGCCCGTGCAATTCGCCTGCGGGCAGCGTGAATACGCCGTCCTTCTCTTCGGCCAGCCATTGATCGACCCGCCCGCCGCCAGTGCCCGCAAAGATCACGCGGTCCAGATCGCCCTCAAACAGCGGCGTCGCGCGGGCCAGGTTCTTGACCGAGTATTTGCGCAAGACCTCTTCAGCGATTTGGCCGTAGGTGGCGCCGGGATGCTCGGCGATGGTCTCGAAAAGGGTGTAGGTGAAAACGCCATGCGGCACGCGATCGGGCTTGCCCTTTGGCAGTTTCTTTTCGGGTGTCACCTCATTGGTCTGGGCGGCGAAAAATGCGGCGAAGCTGCCCGAGCCCGCTGCGGTGCCGACATCAACCGGCACTTCGGCAGGAGCTCGCGGGTCTTCGCCCAAGGAGCGGTCGGCTGCGGCATCAACAGCGCTCATGTCGATGCCCAGCACTTCGGGGTCCAGCATGCGGGTGCGCACATCGTCATCGCCGATCTCGGCGGCACGGGTGGCGGTGCCGGAATGGCAGCTGTCGAACACTACCCAGACATCGGCCCCCTTGGCGCGCAGGCCGTCGATCAATTGGCCGATCTCATCATCGACCAGAGCGTTTTCCACACCGCCCACGCTGTTGTCCCATGCACCAATATCGACGGGCAGGAACATCTCATCCAGCCCGTCCAGCTCAGACTCAGGATCGCGGGCGGGGGCCTGGGTGCCGTGACCGGAAAAATGCAGATAGATAAAATCGCCCGGCTGCGCCTTGGCCGTCAGATCGGCAAAGCCCTGACGGATCGCGGCCAGTGTTGCGGGTTCAACCCCTGCGATGCCATCGGCCAGCATGGTGACATTGGTCTCGGCAAACGGCACCGGCGCTTCGGATACCAGATAATCATGCACCATCTGCACGTCGTTTTTCGGCCCGTTCAGCCACCAACGTTCATCCAGATTGCGGTATTCATTCGCCCCGATCAGCAGGGCGTAATTCTCACGCGCAACGGCGGGCAGGGCGCAGAGCGTCAGGGCCGTGGTCAAAAGCAAGGTGCGAAACATCTGAAACCTCAATTCGTCATCAGTGCGAAATCGGTGGGAACATTCCCTGCGTTTTCAATCTTTAGAACAAACTCACCGTCCATCGACGGGGTCCAGCCACAATAGGCGATATGGCTGGCGTTATGGTCAGTGCAAACCACATTGCCGCCTTCGTCAAGCACCGTCAGGTTCAGATCCGCGCCCGAGGAAGCCTCGACATAGGCTTCGGCATATTCGCCGCCGCGAAAGGGCATCGGCGGGCGGGTGTCGGTGGCCCCGGCCTGCAGGGCGGCCAGATGGGTGATCGGACCAGAGGCGACGCCCTTCGAGAGGTCAGCGCGGATATCGTCAATGACGGTCAGCAAGTCGGCGTTGTCTGCGGCCAGACGTTCGGCCTGATCCAGCATTTCCAGCCAATCGGGCGCGATGTCCGGGGTCAACCCGGCATCCTTGCGCAGCTGTGCGGCGGTGGCGATCAACACAGGGTCACCCTCTGCCAACCCCTGATCAAAGAGCCGCGCAGACAGTTCGGCCAATTTCAGGGGGCCGGTCGGCTCGGCCGCCGCGGGCAGCGCGGACAAGGCCAGCAGGGCGATTACGCTGCGTAGATCGGGCCAATGAAGATCGGGCATGACGGGCGTGGTCCTTTGTCTGTAACTGGCCCCAAGGATGCGGTGCGCGACGGGGTCTGTAAACGCACAATCCTTTCATGACCGCCTTTGTCATGTGACCCGGTGAGGGGCGGCAATTAGGGTGCAGTTGGGGGCAGAACCCGGGGATAAACCCAAGGAACAGGACAAGATGCGATCAAATGCAATGGTGATGCGGCAGGGCAGTCAGCCCGTGGCGCGGTGGCTTGTGGCGGCAATTTTTGGTCTGATGGCGGCACTGATGCTGGCCAATCCGGCGCGGGCCGACGAGAGTGTTCTGGAAGCGGCGATGAACACGGTCCTGACGCTGCGCAGCAATGATGACAAGGACCGGTTTCTGGGCTCGGCCTTTTTGTGGGGCGATGAGGCTGTGGTGGCGGTGACCAATGCCCATGTCGTTGGCGACGCCGAAGAGGTGCGGCTGATCGACCACGCCGGGCACGAACAAGTGGGCGTGGTGATCGCCCGCGATCCGGTGCGCGACGTGGCGGTGATTGCGGTGGGGCCGGGGCCGGATGGCAAGGCGCGGCGCGGGCTGGTGCCGGCGGCCGATCCGGCGGGTCTGGGCCAGGAGGTTTATGCCCTGGGTGCGCCCTTGGGGGTGGAATTCACGCTGACCCGCGGGCTGGTGTCAACCATCGCGCGGCAGGTCGATATCGCGGTGCCGATTCGCATGGTGCAGCATGATGCGGCGGTAAATCCCGGCTCATCCGGTGGCCCTCTGGTTGATGCCGAAGGCCATCTGGTCGGCATGAACAGCCAGATCGCCGATGGCAGCCGGATGTTCGTCGGCATCGCCTATGCGATTTCGGTGCTGGATCTGGACCGCATCGTTGCGGGTCTGATCGACGAGACGTTGTTGCCGGTTCCACAGCTGGATATGCAGGCCCGCCCGGTTGACCGCAAGGTGGGCGCGATGTTGGCAATTCCGGTGCATGGCATGCTGATTGACGGGGTTGGGCCCGGTGGGCTGGCCGAAGCGGCGGGCCTGCAGGCGGGCGATGTGATCGTGGCGGTGGATGGGACCGATCTGGGCGATCCGGGCAGTCTGGCCTTTGCGATCGAGGCGGCTTTGCCCGCAGGATCAGCCCGGCTGACCGTCCTGCGTGATGGTCAGACCCAAGAGCTGACCTTGGCATTTGCGCCCGCCGATCAGGCCGAATCCGGCACCTTGGGCATAAAGCTGCGTCAGGTTGATCTGACCCAACCTGCGCCCGCCCGCATCGCCAGTTACCGCCTGGCAGCACTGGGGGTGATGCTGGACGATCAGGGTCGGATTACGGCACTTACCGACAACTCACCCGGTCTGTTCGCCGGGCTGGCCAAGGGGGACCAGATCCAGGCGGTGAATGGCCACAGCATCGACGTGGCGGCGTTGCAGGCGCTGGAGATCACCTCGGCGGTGATGCTGTTGGTGCAGGCGCCAGGCGGGATGACGCGGCATATCGTGCTGGACCCGTGGGGCGGGACGGAAGGGCTGCGCCCGGTGGGCGGTGCGAATGTGCTTGACCCCGACGTCATCGTGTTCTGAAGGTTGGCCATGACAGCACCTGCCCCCCCCTTCGGCACTGACCGCATCCTGATCGTAGAGGATGATCCCGAAACCGCCGCCGCCGTCGCTGATGTCGTGCGCGAGCTGGGCTGCACGCCGGTGCATCTGGACACGCTGGCGGCGGGGGTCGCTGCCGCGACCTCGGGCGATTTCCGGGTGATCGTGCTGGACCGATTGTTGCCGGGTGGCGACGGGGTCGAGGCGATTGCGCGCATCCGTGCCGGGGGCAGCGGCGCGCTGATTCTGGTGCTGTCGGCGCTGGGGCGTGCGGCCCAGCGGGTTGAGGGGCTGGAAAAGGGGGCGGATGACTACCTGCCCAAACCGTTTGAGCCCGAAGAGCTGCGCGCCCGCCTGCGCGCGCTGTTGCGCCGGGGCACCATGCAGGTTCTGGACAATGACCTGATGGCTTTTGGGACGCTGGAAATCCGGCTGAAGGCCCGGACCGTGCATGTGCGGTTGACCCATGTGCCGGTCAGTCCCAAAGAGTTTGAGCTGCTGACCTTTTTCGCCCGCAATGCGGGTCAGGTCATCACCCGGATGCAGCTGTTGGAAAACGTCTGGAACCTGCATTTCGATCCCGGAACCAATGTGGTTGACGTGCATGTCGGACGGTTGCGGCGCAAGCTGGAAGAGGCGGGCAGTCAGGCCATTCAGACTTCTCGCGGCGAAGGCTATGTCTTTGCGCCCTTGACGCCCGAGGGCGGAGCAGGGTGACCGTGCTGCGGCCACAGGACGAACGCCCGATAAAGGCCCGTGCCACCTGGCGTCTGGCGGCGGCGATGGCGGCGGCGGTGGCCTTGCTGGCGATGTTGGCGATGGGTCTGCAATACCGGCTGGTGCAGACCCGGCTGGCGCAGGCGCAGCGCGCCCTTCTGACCGCCGATCTGGACGGCTTTGCATCGCTCTATGACCAGCGCCGGATCATTGCCCTGCGGCAGGCGATCGACTGGCGGGCAGCCTCGGCCAACGGGGCCGAGATGCTGATCTTGCAGGATCGGCAGGGCCGGGTGCTGGCCGGAACGCTGACCCAGTGGCCTGCGGGGCTGGTGGCGGCAGGCGATGGCTTTACCATCGACCCCGCGCAAGAGATGGCACTGCAGGGCCAGCGCTGGATGGTGGTGGCGCGCGATCTGCCGGGGGGGTTTCCGCTGCTGGTGGGCCGGTCTTTGCAGCCGATGGATGACACGCTGGCGGCGCTGCGGCGGGGCATGCTGGGGCTGCTGTTGGGGGTTCTGGCGGCGGCGGCGGGGGTGGGCTGGCTGGCCGCGTCCTTTGTGATGCGGCGCATTGGCCGGATCAATGCGCTGGCCGATCAGGTGGCGGCGGGCGATCTGTCGGCACGTCTGCCCGGACCGCGCGCGCCCGACGAATTCGGCCTGCTGGAGACCCATGTCCACGCCATGCTGGACCGGATTGAAAACCTGAACCGCGCCACGCATCATCTGTCCGACACCATCGCGCATGAATTGCGCACCCCCCTGAACCGCATGGTGCAGCGTCTGTCACGGATTGAGGGCCAAGAGGATGAGGTGGCCGCGCTAAAGGCCGAGATGCGCGGCGCGATCCGCATGTTCGATTCGTTGTTGGACATCAGCCGGGCCGAGGCCGATCAGGGCCATGGCGGCGGTCTGGTGCCGGTGGATCTGTCGGGTGTGCTGGCCGAGGTCTGGGATCTGTATGAGGCTGTGGCCGAGGACAAGGGCCTGCTGCCCGCAGGCCAGATTGCGCCGGGCCTGCGGGTGCTGGGCGACCGCACCTTGATCGCACAGGTGCTGGCAAATCTGCTGGACAATGCGATCAAATATTGCGGCCCGGGGGATGCGCTGACCCTGACGCTGGCCTTGCGCGGCGGACGGGCTGTACTCAGCCTGGCCGATGGCGGGCCGGGCCTGCCCGAAGGGCTGCGCGATGAAGCGTTTCAGCGCTTTGCCCGCGCAGATCGTGACCGCGCCCGCGGGATACAGGGCCATGGGCTGGGGTTGGCGCTGGTGCGCGCCATCGCGGTGCGCCATGGAGCGACGCTGACGTTGCCGCCGGTGGACAAGGGGTTGACGGTCGAGATCGCCTTTCCGCCGCTGCCCGCCGATGACGCGGGCTAAGCTGGCCATGACAAATGCAGTCATCGATGCGCGCAGCCGCCAATCCGCCTTGTGCAACGGCGCAGCACGATTAATCTTTGCCGCATGACCTATCGCCTGACATATGCCCTCAGCCTGATCGCCTTGACGCTGAGCGCGCCTCTGGCATCAGCCGAAACCCGCGCTGTGATCATCGGTGTCTCTGACTATCTGACGCTGGATGCCGATCTGAAGGGCCCCGCCGATGACGCACGGCTGATGGCCGAGACGCTGGCAGCGCGCGGCGTAGCACCAGGGGCGATGACGGTGCTTTCGTCTGATCTGACCGGGCTGCCGGTCGGGGTGGCCACGGGCGCACCGACGCGCGCGGGGATCATCACGGCAATGCAGGCGGTTTCGGCCGCTTCTGCCCCCGGTGATACTGTGGTTTTCTATTTTTCCGGCCATGGATCGCAGGCTCCCGATGCCTCGGGCGACGAAGGTGGCGGTTATGATGAGATCCTGCTGCCCGCCGATGCTGCGGGGTGGAACGGGGCCATTGGGGCGGTCGAGAATGCGCTGGTGGATGATGAGCTGCAGGTCTGGGCCCAAGGGCTGCTGGACCGCGATGTCCAACTGATCGGGTTGATCGACGCGTGCCATTCAGCCACCGGGTTTCGCGCGCTGGGCGGGCAGGGCGTGGCGCGGGTGCTGACGCCCGAGGTGCTGGGAATTCCCGACGATGCCATGTCAGGCCCTGCAACGGCGGCGGTGGATCTGTCGGGCGACTATGTCTTTCTCTACTCATCGCAATCGGATGAGCGGTCGTTTGAATACCCCTTTGGCACCGATGGCACCTGGCATGGCGAGTTTACCTTGCGGCTGGCGCAGGTGCTGACCACGGCCCCCGATGCGTCCTGGGCGCAGGTTCTGGCGGCGGCCACCGACGCCATGATGCAGGGGCCCGCCCGCCAGAGACCCGAAGGCGAAGGCCCCTTGCTGCAGGCGCAGGTCTTTGGCACCGGGACGGGTGAGCAGCGGTTTCGCGTTGAAGGCGACGCTGTCGAGGCGGGTCTGCTGCAAGGCTTGGCCCCGGGCGCAGAGCTGGCGCTGTATACCAGCGCCGCGGGCGGCACACCTTTGGCCATTGTGACTGTCGCGGCGGCAGACGCGCGCCACGCGACGCTGGCGGGCGACATTCCGTCTGGCGCGTCTTGGGCCGAGGTGTCGGCGGCCGCCCCGGCCCCGCCCCTGACGCTGGCGGCCCCGGTTCGGGCCAACCCCGATGATGGGCGCGATTATGCGGCCTGGATGGCGGCTTTGCCGGCCCCCGACCCCGGCCTGACACCGACGCTGGTGCCGATACTGGTCGATGGCACGGTTGCCTTGGCCAATGCCGATGGCGTGCTGGACCCCGGTGGCCCGGGTTCATCGCCCCGCGTTACACTGGCGGATGGTGAAACAGAGGCCGAGGCGATGGGCCGCATGTTGGACGCCGCCGCCCATGGGCTGCGCCTGCGCGACACGCTGGCTGGTGCGGCGGCCGGTCGGGGGCTGACCTCAACGGCGGTGCTGGACATGCGGATCGAGCGGCGGACTGCGACGGTGTCGGCTGATGGCACCTGCGGTGCTGCGGGGCCGGGTGTGCTGTTTAACCCGGTTGATGGCCTCGCCCCCTGTGATCAGCTGTGGCTGACAATGACCAACGCCTCGGGCACGCCGCAGGATCTGAGCGTGCTGTATTTCGGGGCCGATTTCTCGGTCGAACCGATCTGGCCGCTGGACAATCTGGCCAACCGCCTGGCACCCGGCGAAAGCGTGACGGTCGGGCTGCAGATTGCCCCCGACAGTACCGCCGGTCTGGAAGAGATCTGGGTGTTGGCCGTGCCGCAAAGCGACACTGGCGCGCGGGTGGATCTGACCCGACTGGCCAGCCCCCAGATGACCCGTGCCTTTGCCGGTGCATCGGATGAGATGACTTTCTGGCTGGAAGGCCGCATGATTGCCGCGGATGGTGGGACCAACCGTGGATTTTCGCTGAAACCTGCACCACTGACGATGATCCGTCAGGGGGTAAAACTGACGCCCGGGTTGGATTAAGCCCGTATTCGAGAGGAAGAGTTAGATGAAACGCGATGTTTTGACAGTAGTTTTGGCGGCCGGTCTGGCCATTCTTGGTGGTGTCGCCCAGGCGGAAAAGCTGGGCAATTATGAGATCCAGAGTGCGAAATCTGCGCCAACGGATTCGCCCTATGGTTTTGCCAAGTCGGGCAAGAAGGCCGCTCGTGATGCCGAAGCCGAGACGTCCGGCGCCAAGGTCATCGGCGGCGAAGTGGCCGCGCCCGGAGCCTGGCCCTGGCAGGTGGCGCTGATCATCGGCGATGGGCCGGTCACGACCGATACGCAGTTTTGCGGCGGGTCGCTGGTGCTGGACACCTGGGTGCTGACGGCGGCCCATTGCGTACATATGGCCGATGACAAGGGCAATTTTTCTGACCTTGCCCCGGATGAGCTGACAGTGCTGGCCGGCACCAACCGGCTGGACGGAACGGGCGACCAGATCAAGGTTGAAAAGGTTTTTCGCCACCCGTCCTATTCAGGAGATCAGTTCGATTATGACATTGCGCTGATAAAGCTGACCCGCGCCCCGAATGTGCCCTACAAGACGGTCACGGTGCCGGATGCCGACTTTGGCTCGGTGTTGAACCAGCCGGGGATCACCACGGTTGTCACCGGCTGGGGCATCCAGAACGGCGGCAAATCCTCAACCGATCTGCGGCAGGCGCAAATCCAGATGCTGGACCGCGACATGTGCAACACCGCGATGCTGGAGGCGCGCGCGGAAGAGGCCGCCAAAGGCTTTTCCTATGCCGTTGACGTCTTTGCGTTAAAGGAAGACGATGCCTATGCGATCTGGGATGAACTGGTCGGAAAAGCGCCCAAGCCTCTTAGTGAGAACATGATCTGTTCGGGCACTTTTGAAGGTGGCAAGACCTCTTGCAATGGCGACAGTGGCGGTCCTCTGGTGGTGCCTCTGGAAGACGGCACCTATATCCAAGCCGGGATTGTCAGCTGGGGTCTGACGGCAGCCTCGGGCCATGGCTGTGAAGAAAACGCAATGTTTTCAGCCTATACCGACGTGTCACATTTCGTCAGCTGGCTAAATGAGGTGGTCGCCGCCAATCCATGACGGGCGGTCCGGTCAGACCAGCTGCTCCCACAACCCGCGCATGACCGGCTGCACCTTGATGTCCGCAATGCGCCGCCGCCACGCCCAGAGCGAGCGGCTGCGCAACCGGCCCAACAAACCGCCTGACCGCGTGTCAAGGCTGCGGACCTCGTCGCCGATGGCCTCGGCCAGGCTGGCCAGCGTGCGGTCTTCCTCGCGATTCACATTGCGCTTTTTCCAGTAGTCCAGCGCGATCGCGCGGTCTGGATGCGATGATGATCCCCGCGCCGATTTCATCAAGAAGCTGTCGCTGTCCTTGACCATATAGTGGTTGACCTGCGCCAGCGCATAGGGCTGCGGATCGGTGACCTGAAAGCCACGCACCAGCACCTGGTCGATCAAGGTGCCTGATCCGTTGCGAATGATGCGATCTTCGGCAACCGGGCGCTTTGGCATATGAATGCCCGGCAACTGGAAGCTGTCAGTTTTGAAAAGAGTTTTCACCGGCATAGGATGACGCGACGGCAGGGTGATCTCATTCGCCATGGTAAAGCGTTCGGTGACCATACGGCCGTCCAGCCGTCGCAGATGCGAGTTGCCAAAGATCCGCCAGTTCAGCCGAACTTCATCGGCATCCGCGACCGCGCCGACCAGGTCCTGCACCCGGCCCTGGCCTACGTTCACCCGCAGGAATTCATCGCCATCCAACGCCATGCACCAGCGCGCCTGACCATATTCCGGCAGCCGCGCGGCGCGACGATAGGCACGGTTTTGAAACGTGTTCCGACCGGGGCGACGAAAATCGTTGTTGAGATAGCGGATGACGCCCATCTCTTGCAGGGTCCACAGACTGCGCTCTGTCGTGTCGAATGAGTCGTTCTGAAAGACCACGATGTCGGTAAAGCCGATCATCCGATGATAGGCGATCCACTCCAGAATGTTGGGGCCTTCGTCCTTGACCGTGGTGACCAGCATGACCCGGTCATCGCTGCTTGCGCTGCGTTGCATTTGCCTGTCCTTGCCTCATGCGGCGCGGACTGCGTGGCCCGCGCGCTTCATTAAGGGCAGGATGCAGGCGGAGGCGGCTTTGCGGCAAGCCCTAGTCGGCGGGGGCCGGGGGTTGCGCGCCCAGGCGTGGCGCGAAAGCAACGCTGGCAGGCGCAGGAAAAATGGTCAGACCCGGGCCTTTCGATCCGGGCCTTATGGTAATTTTTGCAGGGCTCGGATCAGTTTGTCAGCAGGTAATAGCTGTTGCGGCTACGGCCGACGTTTTGCACCGTGACGTAGAAATACCCATCCCAGGCGGGGACAAAATCGCAATAAACCTGATCCGAGGGGCTGACGTCATAGCAGATGGCATTGCCGTTCTGATCGGTGATGATCATGTCCAGATTGGCGTCGCCGTCACCGATCACCGCCACCTCGGCGTAGGAATTGCCATAGAACGGCACCTCCCAAACGTCGGTCTGGCCCTTGGGCAGCTTTGATTTCCAACGCACCGCGCCGCCGATCCGCCCGCGT
The DNA here is from genome assembly GCA_049291415.1 of Paracoccaceae bacterium. Lineage (GTDB taxonomy): Bacteria > Pseudomonadota > Alphaproteobacteria > Rhodobacterales > Rhodobacteraceae > Pseudogemmobacter. The sequence goes on from JBATPI010000092.1 coordinate 16,342, forward strand.
GAGGTTTCTGCCGCCGCGTCAGAGATGATGGCTTTCATGGCCTCATCATCGGCGGCCAGCTCGGTGGCCATGGCAAACATCATCTCGGCGGTTGCCGGGTCTTCGGCGGCGCCTTCGGAATCATCGGCTGCGGCTTCGCCCGTGGTTTCTTTCTTGATCTCGGCACCGTCTTTCAGATCAACCGTCGCGGCCAGTTTGGCGGCGGTCAGAACGGTCAGCGCATCGCCCGAAGCGACGCCCATTTCATAAAGCTGATGGGCCATCGACAGCGTTGCCGCACCGCCCGGTTGGCCGGTGCCTTCGGTGGTCATATTGGTGCCGGCCGTGTCCTGGGCAAATGCGGGTGCCCCCAAGGTGACCAGCGCCGAGGTGGCAAGGCAAAGGGAAATGGCTTTGATCTGCATGGTTTTCGTCCTGTGATTGGTTGGGCCATGGTGGCGGCGGATTGACATGACCTTGCCATTCCCTGCGCGCTTTGGAAAGGCGGTTTACCGTGACAAATGCTGTCATAACGGCGGCTTGACGGTCAGTTGCTGATCAGGGAATAGGCGATGGCCGTTGCGGTGGGGTTGGTCACCTGCACGATGAAATAGCCGTTCCTCTCTGGGGTGAACTGGCAATATCCGATGGTTGCGGGGCCCGCCTTTTGACAGACAGATGCGCCTGATTCATCGGTGACAGTCAGGCCCAACGGACGCTGCCCAAAGATCGCCACTTCGGCGCGGACTTGGCCATAAAAGGCCATGCGCCAAGTGTCTATCTTGCCGGGCTGTGCCTGGGCATCTGCGATGCTGACATGGCCCCGCGCCCCGCTGGGGCGGGCCAGATCAGCCTGCACATCGGCGGCCAGATCGGCCAGCGCGGGATCACCCTCGGCCATCAGAACCGCCAGCGCCATCGTGGCATCCGATCCGGGGCCGTCTGCGGTGACATTTGGGGTTGTGTCTGGCGTCAGGGCCACGCCATCGCGCGTCCATCCGGTCGCCGCGCGCTGATCGGTGCTGCGGGCCAGGCGAATGGCGGTCAGCAGGAATATCGGGTCTTCGGCCAGCTTGCCAATGGCAAACAGCTGCCACGCCAGCGCCCGTTTTTGCACATCGCCTGCGGTCAGGGGCGTAATCTCGGAAGGCAGGGCCAGATTGGGGCGGTCTTCGGCATGGATGGGATGCGGCAACGCCGCCAAGGCGATGACCAGCAGGCAGAATGGCAAGACGGGGTTGGGGCGGGGCATCAGGGAATGGGATCTTTCATGCTTTGGGCCACCTTGGCAAAGGTCGGACGGCGGGGAAAGGCGGGAAATCCATTTGGCGCCGGAAAGAGCGGTGTTGAACCGCCGATACGCGCCAGCGAGGGCGGGAACCGTTCAAGCCCTTTCCGCGCGCCCGGATTCAGGGTAGCGAAATGGGCCAGCAAAGGATTTCCGCCATGCCGCTTTCCGCCGATAACATCCCCTCAACCCGCCAGATCCTGGCGGATCTGATTGCATTTGACACCGTATCGTCAAACCCGAACCGGGCCTTGATGGACCATGTGGTGGCGCTGTTGACCGGGGCGGGGATCGACAGTTTGCTGGTGCCCGATGCGGGCGGCGGCAAAGCCAATCTTTATGCGACAGTCGGGCCTGCGGGTGGCGGCGGCGTGATGCTGTCGGGCCATACCGATGTGGTCCCGGTCGAAGGGCAGGCCTGGACCCGCCCGCCGTTTGAACTGACCGAGGGCGAAGGGCGGCTGTATGGTCGCGGCACAGCGGACATGAAGGGCTTTGTCGCCGCTGCGATCCGCGCGATGCTGCTGGCGGCCCGGGCGGGGGTGCAGGTGCCGCTGCATCTGGCGCTGTCTTATGACGAAGAGATCGGCTGCATGGGCGTGCGGTCTCTGATCGAGGTACTTGAGGGCGCACCCGACCGTCCGCGCTTTTGCATCGTGGGGGAACCCACCGGCATGCAGGTTGCCACCGGGCACAAGGGCAAGGTTGCATTGCGCGCCACCTGCACGGGCCGTGAGGGGCATTCCGCGCTAGCCCCGATGGCGCTGAACGCGCTGCATCTGGCGGCAGATTTCATCGGCGTGGTCCGGGCCGTGCAGGCGCGGATTGCGGCCGAGGGGCCGTTTGATGGCGATTATGACGTGCCCTATACCACGGTCCACGCAGGCAAGATGCAGGGCGGCGTGCAGGTCAACATCGTGGCGAACCGGGCCACGGTCGACTTTGAGATCCGCTCGCTGGCTGGGGTGGATGTGGAAGCGCTGATTTCAGAGTTGCGCGCCGGAGCCGAGGCGATTGTGGCGCCCCTGCGCGCGGCATTCCCCGAAGCGGCGATCTCAGTTGATCGGCTGTGGGACTATCCAGGTCTGGGGACGGCGACCGATGCCGCTGTGGTGAATTTCGTGAAATCACTGACCGGGGCGAATGGCACGATCAAGGTGGCCTTTGGCACCGAAGGCGGGCTGTTTGACGTGCGGCTGGGTATTCCGACCGTGATCTGCGGGCCGGGATCAATGGCGCAGGGGCACAAGCCGGATGAATATGTCTCGGTTGAGCAACTGGCGCGCTGTGACGAGATGTTGGCGGCACTGGTGGGGCGGCTGGTCAGCGGGATCTGATTTGGCTGCGAGGCAAAGGCAGGGGGCGCTGCCCCCATCGCGCGGCCGCGCTCCCCCCGGGATATTTTTGCCAAGATGAAAGGCGCGCGGTGCGGCGCTGGTGTCGCCGCATCGGCCGCTGTATGACGCGGCCATGGCTGTGACCTTGACCTCTCTGACCGACATCGCCGCGCTGGGATTCGATGATATCATCGACGTCCGTGCGCCAGCAGAATTTGCTGAAGATCATATTCCCGGTGCGATCAGCCTGCCGGTTCTGGATGATGCCGAACGCGCCCGCGTCGGTACGATCTATAAGCAAGTGAACCCCTTTACTGCGCGCAAGCTGGGTGCGGCCTTGGTCGCGCGCAATGCGGCGGCGCATCTGGAGGGGGTATTGGCGGATCGGCCCGGCGGCTGGCGGCCCCTCTTGTATTGCTGGCGGGGCGGTCAGCGGTCGGGGGCGTTCACCTCGATCCTGACGCAGATCGGCTGGCGGGCCGAGATCATTTCAGGGGGTTACAAGGCGTGGCGGTCGTTGGTGGTGCAGGCGGTCTATGATCAGCCGGTGGTTAGCAAGGTTGTGGTGCTGGACGGGAATACCGGGTCGGCCAAGACCGAATTGCTGGCGCTGATGGCCGGGATGGGGCTGCAGGTGCTGGATCTGGAGGGGATGGCGAACCACCGCGGGTCGGTCTTTGGCGCGATGGGCGGGCAGCCATCACAGCGTGCCTTTGAGACGCGGCTGGCCTATGCGCTGGCGGCGCTGGACCCTGCGCGCCCTGTGGTGGTTGAGGCCGAGAGCAGCAAGGTGGGCGAGTGTCGGGTGCCGCCCGAGTTGTGGAAGGCAATGGTTGCAGCGCCGCGCGTCGCGGTGCGGGCGTCGGTCGCGGCGCGGGCGGGGTATCTGACTCGGGCCTATGCCGATCTGACCGCAGACCCAGCGCGGCTGGTGCAGGTGGTTGATCAGCTGCGCGGTGCCCATTCGCATGAGATGATCGCCGAATGGCAGGCGATGGCCGGGGCAGGGGCCTTTGCCGATTTGGCCGCAGGGCTGATGCAGCGCCATTATGACCCGCGCTATGAAAAGCATCGCGCGCGGATGGGGGCGGGGGTTGTCGAGGTTGAGGCTGCTGGCCTGGGGCCGGACGATTTGCCCGATCTGGCAGGGCGGATTGCCGATCAGGTGCGGCGGCTGACCGGGCGGGGCTAGTCGCGTACGGTCAGGAAGGGGGCACCGGGGGTGATCAGGCCGATCACCGCCACGTCAGGCAGACCCGCGTTTTGCAGGGCAGCAAGCAACGTCGCGGCCTGATCTGCGGGCACACAGGCCAGAAGACCACCACAGGTTTGTGGATCGGACAGCAGGGTGGCTGTGGGGCCGGGGGCGACGTCTATCTGCCATTCCACCGCCGCGCGATTGCTGGGCAACAGGCTGGAGCCATGACCGGCCGCGGCCAGCAGCACCGCGCCGGGCAGGACCGGCATGGCGGCCAGCGAAATCTCGGCCGCGACGCCCGAAGCCTGCAGGATTTCCAGAAGATGCCCGGCCAGACCAAAGCCGGTCACGTCAGTCATGGCATGGGCATGTGGGGCCAGCAGGCGGGCGGCATCGTTTTGGGGGCGCAGCATGCTGGTCAGGGTGGCGGCAACCGCCTCGCCCAGGATCAGACCGGGCAAGCGGGTCATGGCCATTTTGGCCGCCAGAATGGTGCCGGTGCCGATCGGCTTGGTCAGGATGATCGCATCACCGGGCTGTGCGCCGGTCTTTGGTGTGGCGCGGGGCGTCAGGCCGGTGACGGTGAAGCCGATTGTCAACTCGGCCCCGGTGGCGCTGTGGCCGCCGACAATATCGGCCCCGGCTTCGGTAAAGACACTGGCAGCGGCCTGCATGATCTCGGCCAGGGTGCGTTCCTGCAAGCGGTCGGACAGACGCGGCAGGGTAATCTGGGCCAAGGCGGCCTGCGGGGCGGCCCCCATCGCCCAGATATCGCCCAAGGCGTGAATTGCGGTCAGCCGGGCCATCAGCGCGGGGTCTTCGGTCAGGCTGCGCAGGTGATCCGTGGTGATGACCTGCAGACCTGCGCCCGCGCGCAAGACGGCGGCGTCATCGCCGGGGCCCGACACCACATCGCCGCGGGCAGGCGGCGGCAGCGCGTGCAGGGCCGCGGTCAGGGCCGGCGCGCCGATCTTGGCACCGCAGCCGCCGCAAAGCGGTTTGTCGCCCAGGGCAGCCGCCAACCCCTTGGCCGCCTGCGCGGGCAGAGTGGGCACGGGCATGCCGGGGTAATCGTCGAATTTCGCCATGAACTTGCGGTCAATCCGGTCTTTCAGCCGCCATAGCCAGTTGCCGCCCGAGCGCAGGCCGAATTTATCGGCCACAGCGCCCTTGCCCCCGGTCGAGACAAGTTTGAGATAGTCCTTTTGCGGCTGATAGTTGCGCATTGCCCCACCCGACAGGGCGGCGCGCAAGTTGTGCAGCAGGATGGGCGCCTGGCGCACGGCAAAGACCCCGGCCTTGGGGCGCGGCGCATAGCCCATATGCGCGCAATCGCCCGCCGCAAAGATGGCGGGATCGCTGGTTTGCAGGCTGGGGCTGATGGTCAAATAGCCCTGATGCGTGTCCAGTCCTGTCGCGGCCATCCAGTCTTGCGGCCGCGTTCCGGCAACCGACAGGGTAAAGTCTGACGCGATCACGGCGCCGGTGGAAAGGGTCACGCTATCTGGCCCAATCTGCGTCGCGGTGGTGTCGGTGTGAAAGATGATGCCTGCCGCCGTGGCATGGCGCAGCAGTTGCTGGCGCGCGGCGTTGCCGATGTTGGGCAGCATCTGGGTGGCGCGCTCTAGCACGGTCACCTGCGGCTGGACACCCGTGCTGCGCAGCCGGTGGGCTGAGGCCATGGCCAGCTCTACCCCGCCCACGCCACCACCGATCACGGTAATGCGGGGGGTGGGCAGGCGGCGGGCGACAAAGTCATCCCAGGCATCGGCATAATGGCCCAAGGGTTTTGCCGCGACGCCATGGTCGGTATAGCCCGGAATATCGGGCAGGTCAGAGCCGATCCCGACATCGACCGAGGCCACGTCAAACCCCACCGGCGGACGCCCTGCCAACAACACCTGCCGTGCGGCCAGATCCAGACCGATCGCCCGGTCCAGGATCACGCGGGCACCGGCAAATCGGGCCAGCCGCACCAGATCAATCATGATCTGGTCGCGCCGGTAATGCCCGGCGATCAGACCGGGCAACATGCCGGTGTAGGGTGCCGCCGGGCCGGGGTTGATGACGGTCAGCCGCGCGCCGGGCAAAGGGTTCATCGCCCACATCCGCAAGACCAGCGCATGGGCATGGCCCCCGCCGATCAGCACCAGGTCCTGCACCATGGGAAAGGTTGGTTGCATCTTCATCGACCGCAGCCTTAGCGCCCCTGCGTCTGTTTCGCTAGGGGGCGTGGGGTCGCGCTTGTGCCGGGCGGGGCGGCATCCTAGCCTGCCGCCATGACCACGCGCAGCCGCATCACCATTCAGCAAACCCAGCGCCTGTCGCTGAATACGCAGCTGATTTCGTCAATCCAGATGCTGGGCAGCGATGCCGTAGGTCTTAGCCGGTATCTGGAAGAGGCGGCGGTGGAAAATCCGCAGCTGGTGGTAGAACCCGCGCGGGTGGCGGAATGGTTGCCGCGCTGGTCGGGCGCTTTTGCGCGTCTGGCCTCGGGCGGGGCGTGGGAGGACGCGGTGGCCGATCCTACTTCGCCCAGCCTTTTAGCGCATGTTGGGGCGCAGATGGCCACGTTGCGGTTGAACGGGGCAGAGGCGCAGGTGGCGGATCTGTTGGCCCATGGGCTGGAGCCGTCTGGCTGGTTGGGCCGCCCGCTGGACGGCGTGGCTGCCGAGGCCGGGGTGCCTTTGGCGATGGTCGAGGCGGTTCTGGCCCGGCTGCAGACGCTGGAGCCGACCGGGATCTTTGCCCGCACGCTGGCCGAATGCCTGCGCCTGCAGGCCGAAGAGGCGGGGTGGCTGACCCCGCTGGCGCGCGGCGTGCTGGACCAGTTGGCGCTGGTGGCGGTG
>JBATPI010000093.1:0-15485 GCA_049291415.1 Paracoccaceae bacterium
GCCCCCCACGCTGGCGCGCCCCCCCCCGGAATATTTTTTCCGAGATGAAGGGTAAAAACCGCTCCCGGCTTCATCTTGGTCTAAATATTCCGGGGGTGAGGGCGCAGCCCGAGGGGGCAGCGCCCCCTGCCGCAGCAGCCCCAAAGGCCGCGGCATGAGTGGCAAAGCGATCTTTCCGGCACGTGGCCCGGCTGATCGGCTGACGGCGCTGTTCTGGCGTCGGCCTATGGTTCTGTTGCTGTTGTTGGTCAGCCCGCCCTTGTTGTGGTTGGGGGTGGTCTACCTCGGCTCATTGGTCGCGCTGCTATGGCAGAGTTTCTACGCGATTGATGAATTTTCGGGCATGGTGAAAGAGGAATTCACCCTGAAAACCTATGCCGAGCTGTTCCGGGCCCAGAATCTGGACATCATCACCCGCACCGTGAGTATGGCGGCAGCCGTGACGCTGGCCTGCGCCGTTCTGGCCTTTCCCATCGCCTATTATGCTGCCCGCTATGCCAAGGGGCATTGGAAGGCCGCATTCTATCTGGGCGTCATGCTGCCCCTGTGGTCCAGCTATCTGGTCAAGGTCTATGCCTGGAAGCTGATCCTGGCCAAGGAGGGTATCCTGACCTGGGCGGCCGAGCGGACGCATACCTCATTCGTCATTGACGGGTTGCTGGCGATCCCGGGGCTGGAAAGTTCGTCCCTGTCCACCTCGCCCATCGGGACATTCATGGTCTTTGTCTATGTCTGGTTGCCCTATATGATCCTGCCGATGCAGGCGGCGCTGGAGAGGGTGCCAACCTCGATGCTGGAGGCTTCGGCCGATCTGGGGGCCACCCGCAGCCGAACCTTTCGCAGCGTGATCCTGCCTTTGGCGCTGCCGGGGGTGATTGCGGGGTCGATATTCACCTTTTCACTGACGCTGGGCGATTACATCATCCCGCAAATCATCGGGAATTCGGCCAATTTCATCGGCATGGCGGTGTACCAGTTTCAGGGTACTGCCGGAAACATCCCGCTGGCGGCCGCGTTCGCTGTGGTGCCTATCCTGATCATGCTGGTCTATCTGACGCTGGCCAAACGTGCGGGGGCCTTTGATGCGCTCTGACCCTTCGGAACCGCGCGCTACCTGGGGGCTGAAGCTGTCGGCCATTGGTGGGCTGTTGTTCCTGCACCTGCCAATCATGCTGATCTTTCTCTACGCCTTTACCACCGAGGAGCGCACCTATCAGTTCCCGCCACCTGGCTTGACAACCAAATGGTTCGCCGCCGCCTGGTATGACCGACCTGACATTTGGCCGCCCCTGTATCTGTCGCTGAAGGTGGCCGCGATCTCTACCCTGCTGGCGATGATCCTGGGCACCTTGGTTGCCGCCGCGATGGCGCGGGCGCGGTTCTTCGGGCGTGATCAGCTGTCGCTGCTGATCATTCTGCCCATTGCCCTGCCCGGTGTGATCACGGGCATGTCGCTGCGCTCAGCCTTTGGGATGCTGGAGATCCCTTTCTCGACCTGGACCATCATTCTGGGTCACGCCACCTTCTGCATCGTCATTGTTTACAACAATGCCGTGGCCCGGATGCGCCGCCTGTCGGGCGGGATCATGGAGGCCTCGGCCGATCTGGGCGCCAACGCCTTTCAGACCTTTCGCCACATCCTTTTGCCCAATCTCGGTTCGGCCCTGCTGGCGGGCGGCATGCTGGCCTTTGCGCTGTCGTTTGATGAGGTGATCGTCACCACCTTTACCGCCGGTCAGCAATCGACCCTGCCGATCTGGATGCTGAATGAGCTGGTCCGGCCGCGTCAGCGACCTGTGACCAATGTCGTCGCCATCGTCGTCTTTACCGCAACATTTCTGCCGATCTTGCTGGCCTATTACCTGACGCGGTCCGGTTCAGAGACGGCTGGATCAGGCAAGTAGGGTCACAGCGTTTTGGCCGCCGTGTGCAAAGCGGCGATCAGCAGGGCCGCGGCGGGGGACAGCCGGCCCGTGCGGCGGGTGGAAATGCCGATGGGCCGCGCTGTGGTGGGCAGGGCCACCGGCAGGATCTGCACCAGCCCCCGGTCGGATTCTGCGCGTGCCAGTTGCACCGGCCAAACCGCCAGATAGTCGGTTTGCAAGACCAGCGCGCGGTTGGCCAGCACCGAGACCGACTCGACCCCATAGGTCGGCGGCGGCAGGTTTTCGGCGCGGAACGCCTCTTCGATCTGGCGGCGCAGGCTGGTTTCCTCCCGCGGCAGGATCCAGCGCCAGTCCAGCAGATCGGACAGGTGCAGAGCCGGGCGCGATAACAATGGATGACCCTTGCGCGCCACAATCTGGGCGTGGTCATCGCATAGCCGTTCCTCGGCAATGCCTTGTCCGCTGTTCAGATCGGGCAGGCGGCCCACCACCAGATCCAGATCGCCTGAGCGTAGCTGCGGCATCAGCGTGTCATTGGTGCCCTCAACAATCTTTACCGTCAGATTGGGGCGGCTGGCCTGCACCTGCGCAATAGCGCGGGGCAGCAGCGATACGGCGGCCGAAACCAGTGTGCCCACCGCCACCCGCCCGCCCGCACCGCTTTGCAGATCGGCCAGTTCCTGCGCTGCGTGGCGCAATTGGGCCAGGATCAGGCGGGCATGTTCGATCAGCACCGCGCCAAAAGCGGTGGGATGAACGCCGCGATTCGTGCGGTCAAACAGCGGCACGCCGCAGGTGGCCTCAATCTCTTGCAGAGCCTTGGTGACGGCGGATTGGGTCAACCCCACGCTTTGCCCGGCGCGCAACAGACTGCCTTCGCGGGCAATGGCGTCGATCAGCCGCAAGGAGCGTGGGCTGAGCCGGTGTTCTAGGTTGGGAATCATCTGGGGCCTGTGTGCTGTGCCCTCTGATAGTCGTTTAATGAATAGCAAAGGGCAAAGACTTCATTTGCTTTCAGGGCTGCAGGCGGGAATTCTGCCCCGGACGATCAGCGCAGGTGGCCCATGCAATATCCCGACCTTTCTTTGTTCATTGGTGGCGATTGGCGCAAGACCGCTGACAGCCTGCCCGTGCTGAACCCCGCCAATGAGGCCGAGATTGGCCGCCTGCCGATTGCGCGAACCTCTGATCTGCAAGATGCACTGACCGCAGCCGCGACAGGGTTCCGGGTCTGGAGCCGCACCAGCCCGCGGCATCGGTCCGACATCATCCTGCGCGCAGCACGGTTGCTGCGCGAGCGGGTAGATCAGATCGCCCCCTCGATCACCATGGAGAACGGCAAGCCGTTGATTCAAGCGCGGTTGGAGGTGATCCGCGGCTGTGAATTTCTGGAATGGGACGCGGGTGAGGCGCAGCGGATGTATGGCCGCGTGGTGCCTTCTGCCCCCGGCATCCGCTATACCGTGGTGCAGGAACCGGTCGGCACGGTGGCCGCTTTCGCGCCCTGGAATTTCCCGATGAGCCAGCCTGCGCGCAAGATTGCAGGCGCGCTGGCGGCGGGTTGTTCGATCATCCTGAAGGCGGCAGAAGAGACTCCGGCAGGCGCGATCCACATCGCACGGGCGTTTCAGGATGCGGGGCTGCCGCCGGGTGTGCTGAACCTGGTCTTTGGCGTGCCAGCTGAGATTTCATCCTTTCTGATTCCGCAAGATCAGGTGCGTCTGGTGGCGTTTACCGGCTCGACTTCCGTGGGCATTCACCTGACGGAACTGGCGGCGCGGTCGATGACGCCTGTGATGATGGAGTTGGGCGGCCATGCGCCGGTGATCGTTTGCGACGATGTTGACGCGCGGGCGGCAGGGGTGATTTCGGCTACCCGCAAAGCGCGGAATTCGGGGCAGGTCTGCACCTCTCCGACCCGGTTCTTTGTGGCTGAGCAGGCGTTTGATGCCTTTGCCGGGGCCTTTGCCGAACGCGCGGCGGCGGTGCGGTTCGGCGATGGGCTGGACCCTGCGACTGAAATGGGCCCGGTAGCGAATGCCCGCCGGATTGAGGCGCTGGAGGCACTGGTTGAAGATGCCCGCGCCAAGGGTGCGCGCGTTTTGACGGGTGGCGTCAGGCCGAACGGGCCGGGGTATTTCTACCCCGTCACCGTGCTGGCCAATGTGCCGGATGACGCGCGGGTGATGCGTGAGGAACCCTTTGGCCCATTGGCGGTGATCAACCCGGTGGCGTCCCTGGACGACGCGATCACACAGGCCAACGCGCTGCCCTTTGGTCTGGCTGCCTATGGTTTCACCCATTCCGCTGCCAATGCCGACCGGCTGGCCAGTGGGTTGGAGGCCGGGAATGTGTCGATCAACACGCTGGAGGCCTCGGTCGCCGAAGTGCCGTTTGGCGGGGTGAAATACAGCGGTCAGGGCCGCGAAGGCGGGGCCGAGGGGCTGCACCACTATACCCATGTCAAAACGATCTCGCACCGGATGGAGCTGGAGCAAGAGCCAACCATTGCAGGGGCAAAGCCATGAAATATGACCGTAAAACCGCCAAATCCCACGCCTTCGCCCATATGAACGGCATCTGGGCGGCGGCATTGATGCCGTTCAAGGCCGACCTGTCGATTGATGAGACCGGATTTCACGCCAATATGGATCATTGGATCAATGACCTTGGCATCGACGGGTTCTTCATCGCCGGCAAGCAGGGTGAGTTTTTCGCCATGTCGGTGGATGAACGCAAACGCGCCTTTGATCTGGCGGTTTCTGCGGCCGATGGGCGGGCACAGACGATCATGTCCTGCTCAGACCAGAACATGGATGTGGTGATTGATCTGGCCCGGCACGCGCAATCTTGCGGGGCCGATTACATTGTCGTCCACGCGCCGGTTTTGCATTTCTATAAAGAGCAGGACGAGACCCTGCTGCGTTATTACCAGACCATTGCGGATAAGGTGGACATCGGGATTGCGTTGTGGAGCCACCCGGATTCCGGCTATCTGATGTCGCCGGAGTTATGCAACCGGCTGGCCGATATCGAAACGGTGGTAGCGATCAAATACTCGGTGCCGCGCCCGATGTATGCCGAACTGACCCGGCTGGCCGGGGATCGGATCATCGTGTCCACCGCTTCGGAAGAGGAATGGCTGGACAATGTGCTGGAGCTGGATTGGCGGCTGTATCTATGTTCCTCGCCACCCTATCTGATCCAGACCGCAGCAGACCGCCGGATGCGCGACTATACTGATCTGGCCTTTGCCGGGCGGGCCGATGAGGCGCGGGCGCTGCGCGACAGTCTGGACCCGGTGCGCCATGCGCTGCAATCCACCCGGCCCGCGGAAAAGCCGCATAGTCACCAGAAATACTGGCAATCGCTGCTGGGCCAGACCGGCGGCCATGTGCGCCCACCTTGTCTGGAGCTGACGGCAGAAGAAAAGCGCGCGACAAAGCTTGCATTTGAAAGCTGCGGGTTGAAACTGACCTAAAGGGGAACCTCATGACCAGACTGTCCGCCTTTAATTTCCAGAAGTGGATTGACGAGCATAAACATCTGCTGAAACCGCCAGTCGGCAATCAGATGGTGTTCAAGGACGCCGATCTGATGATCACGGTGGTCGGAGGGCCGAACCAGCGCACCGACTATCATGATGATCCGGTGGAAGAGTTCTTCTATCAGCTGAAGGGCGACATGCTCTTGAAGTTGCATGACACCACATCGGGCGAATTCTACGATGTGCCGATCCGCGAGGGCGATATTTTCCTGCTGCCCGCCCATATGCGCCACTCACCCCAGCGCCCGCAAGAAGGCTCGATCGGGCTGGTGATTGAACCGGCGCGGCCCGAAGGTGCGCTGGATGCGGTGGAATGGTATTGCTTTGCCTGTCAGGCCCGGGTGCATCGCGCCGAGGTGGATCTGGAATCCATTGTTGACGACCTGCCCCCGATCTATGCAAAGTTCTATGCGGATGAACAGCTTAGAACCTGCCCCGCATGCGGCGTGGTCCATCCGGGCAAACAGGCGCCCGCCGGATGGGTGCAGCTGTAGTTCTTTCAGGCTTGAAGTAGTTCTCAGGCCTGCGCATTCTACGCGCAAGACTCATAAAAAACTCAGGGAGAAGATCATGAAAAGATTGCTGACAACGGCCAGCCTGATCGTGGCTTTCGCGGCCCCGGCATGGGCTGAAGGCACGAAGATCGGGGTGATCACCACGCTGTCCGGCCCTGCGGGATACCTGGGCGAGCAGATTCGGGGCGGGTTGCAACTGGGTCTGGATGCGGCCGGGGCCAAGGTGGAACTGGTGGTTGAGGATGACACGCGCGACCCGAACGTCGGCGTGCAGATCGCTGACCGGATGCTGAACGAAGAAGGCATCAAGATCATCACCGGGATCGTGTTCTCGAACGTCTCGGGCGCGGTTGTGCCGGAAACCCTGGATTCCGGCGGGATCTATATCAGCCCGAATGCGGCCCCTTCGCCCTTGGCCGGGGCCAAGTGCAACCCTAACTATTTCGTGGTCAGCTGGCAGAATGACACCCTGCACGAAGCCTCGGGGGCGGCGGCTAAAAAGCTGGGCTACACCACGGCCGTGGCGCTGGCGCCCAACTATCAGGCGGGCAAGGATGCGATCGCCGGGTTCAGCCGTGAATTCGGTGGCGAAGTGACCGAAATCTATACCGGCGTTGAGCAATCCGATTTTGCCGGTGAGATGGCGCAGATCCGCGACAAGGCCCCGCAGGTGGTGTTCCAGTTCCATCCCGGCGGGCAGGGGATTGCCTTCCTGAAGCAGTATCAGCAGGCGGGCCTGTTGGGCACGATCCCGATGGTGCTGTCTGAGCCGTCCTATGATGGCGTGATCCTCAAGGCGGTTGGCCCGGCAGCGGTCGGCATCATCGGCACCACACATTGGAACGATGATTTCGACAATGAGGCATCTAAGGCGATGGTGGCCGCCTGGGCTGCGGCCTACCCGGACACTCCGCTGACCACCTATGGTGAGCAGGCCTATGACACCGGCCTGTTGATCGGGGCGGCCCTGAACAAGGTGGGGGGGGACGATATGGTCGCCCTGCAGGCCGAGCTGAAAAAGGCCGACTTCGTCTCAACCCGCGGCAGCTTTGCCTTTGGTGCCAACCAGCATCCGATTCAGGACTGGTACATGACCGAGATCGTCGCGGATGAGGCGGGCAACCCAAAAATCGTGACCAAGGACAAGATCATGGAAGCCCGCGGTGACGTCTATGCCGCCGATTGCAAGATGTGATCGCTTCGGGCCGGGGTGATTGCACCGCCCCGGCCCGTTTCTTCAGACCCCATCCGGGCGCATTCCCCCCATGATCCTTTTCGTTGAGCAGTTCCTGAACGGCCTGCAATACGGCGTAACCCTGTTCTTGCTGGCCGCCGGGCTGACGCTGATCTTTGGCATCATGGGGGTGATCAATCTGGCCCATGGTGCGCTGTATATGGTGGGGGCCTTTGCGGCGGCCTGGACCACGATGCAGACCGGCAGCTTCTGGATCGGCCTGCCGGTCGGGCTGGGGGTGGCGGCGCTGGTCGGGCTGGTGGTTGAGTTGGGGGTGATCCGGCGGCTGTATGCGCGTGACCACCTGGATCAGGTGCTGGCGACCTTTGCGCTGATCCTGATCTTCAACCAATCTATCACGTTGATCTTTGGCCGCCAGCCGCTGTTCTCAACCGTGCCCGAGATTCTGTCCGGCTCGGTCCAGATCCTGCCGGGGCTGCCCTATCCGGCGTATCGGCTGTTCGTGATTGCGGTGGGGCTGGCGGTGGCGTTTGGGCTGTATCTGTTGATCAACAAGACCCGAGTCGGCATGCTGGTGCGCGCGGGCGCCGCCAATCGCCAGATGGTGCGCGCATTGGGTGTGGATATCGGGCGGCTGTATTCGGCGGTCTTTGCGCTGGGCGCGCTGCTGGCGGGCTTGGCCGGCATCATGGCTTCGCCCATTGTGGCGGTTCAGGTCGGGATGGGCGAAGAGATCATTCTGTCGACCTTTGTCGTGGTGGTGGTGGGTGGCGTCGGCTCGGTCAAGGGGGCGTTTGTGGGCGGGCTGGTGCTGGGCATGATCGATACCATGCTGCGGGCCTTTCTGCCGGGACTGCTGCAAAGCGTGATGCCGGGGCCAGAGGCGCAGGCGCTGGGGGTGGGCATGTCATCAATGGGAATTTATCTGATGATGGTGCTGGTTCTGTTGATCCGCCCGCGCGGCCTGTTTGCGGCGGGGGGCTAGGATGACCCGTGAAAACCTGGGCCTGTTGGCGGTCTTTGTCGCCCTGTTGCTGGTGCCTGTGCTGGCCGACGCATTGGGCCAGGCATCCATGATCCGGCTGGTGGGCCAAGTGTTGATCCTCGGCATGGCCGCAGCCAGCCTGAATTTCATCCTGGGCTATGGCGGGATGGTCAGTTTTGGCCATGCTGCCTTCTTTGGCATCGGCGGCTATGTCGTGGGGATCCTGTATCACCACTTTGACGCGGGCACTGCCTTTCTGGGCATTGTCCCCGGCACCGATCAGCTGCTGATCACCTTGCCCGCGGCGGTGATCGTGGCGGGTCTGGCAGCGGCCCTGGTGGGGGCGCTGACGCTGCGCACCGGGGGGGTGCAATTCATCATGATCACCCTGGCCTTCGCGCAGATGTTCTATTTTCTCATCGTGTCGCTGAAGACCTATGGTGGTGAAGATGGCATCATGGTCCGCCACACGAATGAGCTGTTTGGTCTGAACATGCGCGACAAAGCGACCTTGTATTGGGTGGTTCTGGCCGTGGCGACGGGGTATTTCCTGTTCCTGAGGCGGCTGGTGAATTCGTCCTTTGGCCAGATCATCGCCGGGATCCGCCAGAACGAACGCCGGATGGCGGCAATGGGCGTGAACACCACCCGGATGAAGTTGTATGCCTTTATTCTGTCGGGCGCCGGTGCTGGTCTGGCCGGGGCCCTGATGGTGAACTTCACCCGCTTTGCCTCACCCGACATGATGCATTGGACCAAGTCGGGTGAACTGATGGTGATGGTTATCCTGGGCGGTGTGGGCACGCTGACCGGGCCGTTTCTGGGCGCTGGGGCGCTGTTCATCCTGGAGACGACGCTGGCCCGGTTCACCGAGCATTGGCAGTTGCCCGTCGGCATTCTGCTGCTGATCGTGGTCCTGGCGACCAAGGGCGGGTTAATCGGGTTGATCCGCCGGATCGGTGGCCGCAAATGACCCCGGTGTTGCGGATTGCGGGCGTGTCAAAGCGCTTTGGCGGGCTGGTCGCCACCGACAATGTCAGCCTGTCGGTCGGGTCGGGCCAGATCCATGCGCTGATCGGGCCGAACGGGGCTGGCAAATCCACCCTGATCAACCAGATCTGCGGCGAGTTGCAGCCCAATGCCGGCACCATCCATCTGGGCGCGCGCAACATCACCCATTTGACCCCGGCGCAGCGGGTGGCCCTGGGGCTGGGGCGGACATTCCAGATCACCTCGCTGTTAGAAGACATGACCGTTCGCGACAATCTGGGGATGGCGATCATGGCGCATCAGGGCGGGCATCTGCGCCTGTTTGACCGGGCCGCGCGGCGATCAGGGATCTGGGAGGAGGCCAGTGCCACACTGCAAGGCACCGCTCTGGGCGCGCGGGCCGATCAGCCTGTCGCCGATCTGGCGCATGGTGAGAAAAAGCAGTTGGAACTGATGATGGCTTTTGCGTTGAAGCCGCGCCTCTTGTTGCTGGACGAACCCATGGCCGGTCTGGGCCATCTGGAAAGCCAGATGATGATCGAGACCCTGCTGGCGGCCCGCGGGGACGCTGCAATGCTGTTGGTTGAGCATGACATGGAGGCGGTGTTTGCGCTGGCCGACCAGATCTCGGTTCTGGTTTACGGGCAGATCATCGCGGCGGGCACGGCCGATGATATCCGCCAGAACCCGGCGGTGCGTGAGGCCTATCTGGGCCAGGAGGACGCCTGATGCTGCAAGTGTCGGGAATGCAGGCCGCCTACGGTGCCAGTCAGGTTCTGTTCGACATCAATCTGCAGATTGATGAGGGGCAGGTTGTCACCCTGATGGGCCGCAATGGCATGGGCAAGACCACAACCGTGCGGTCACTGATGGGCATGTTGCCGCTGCGGGCGGGGCAAGTTGACTATGACGGTCGGGCGATAGCCGGGCTGGCTCCGGAAAAGGTGGCGCGTCTGGGCTTTGGTCTGGTGCCCGAGGGGCGGCAGGTTTTCCCCACGCTCAGCGTGCGCGAAAATCTGGTGGCCACGGCGGCAAACCGGCGGCGCGTTTCAGGCCCCTGGACGCTGGCGCGGGTGTATGAGCTGTTTCCGCGGCTGCAAGAACGGGCCGGGCAAATGGCGGGCACCCTGTCGGGGGGCGAGCAGCAGATGCTGGCCGTTGGTCGCGCCCTGATGACCAACCCGCGGCTCTTGATCCTGGACGAGGCGACCGAAGGGCTGGCCCCGGTGATCCGTGCCGAGATTTGGCGTGTGATCGCCCTTCTGAAAGCTGAAGGGCAGTCTATCCTGCTGATAGACAAGACATTTTCTGTGTTGAAGCGCTTGGCCGACCGGCATTTCATCATTGAAAAGGGCCGCACGGTCTGGTCTGGGTCTGGGGCGGATCTGGAACGGGATCAGGCGCAGGTGCAGGCGTGGGTCGGGGTATGATGATGCGGTTGGTGCTGGTTGGCTGGGGTGCCATCGGGGCCGAGGTGGCGCAGCAGTTGGCCCGCCGCCACGCTCCTGTTCAGCTGGTCGGCGTCGCGGTGCGCGATGTGCGGGCCGCGCGGGCCGGCCTGTCCGGTCCGACGCTGATCAGTGATCCGGGCGAGCTGGCGGCGCTGGCCCCCGATCTGGTGGTTGAGGCTGCGGGGCGGGGGGCGGTCTTGCCCTGGGGCAGGGCCACGCTGACCGCGGGGGCGGATTTTGCACCGGCCTCAACCTCGGCTTTTGCCGATGATGATGTGCTGGCCGAACTGGTCGCGCTGGCCCGCGCGCAGGGGCGGCAGGTGTTGATCCCGCCGGGGGCGCTGGGCGGCATCGATGCGCTGGCTGCGGCGTCGAGGATGCAGCTGATCACCGTGCAGCATGAGGTGACCAAGCCCCCCGCAGCATGGCTGGGCACCGAGGCCGAGCGGCTGTGCGACCTGACCGCCCTGACTGCAGCGAAAACCTTTTTCACCGGATCTGCCCGTGACGCTGCCGCCCGCTTTCCACAAAATGCCAACGTTGCCCTGATCAGCGCATTGGCGGGTCTGGGCCCCGATCAGACCGAGATTCGCCTGACCGCCGACCCTGCCGCCCGTTTGAACCGCCACCGCGTTGTGGCCGAGGGAGAGTTTGGTCGCATGGAGATCACGCTGGACAACCGCCCCTTTGCGGCCAACCCCAAAAGCAGTGCGTTGACCGCCCTGTCACTGGTGCGGTTGATCGAGAATCGTGCCGCGCCGCTGGTGATCTAGGGTATCGGCGCGGCCATATATTCGGGGCACCGGGCGGAACCGGTGCAGTCGAACGCGGTGACTTTTTTGATCATATTCAAAATGTCGTTTGACATGCCGCAAGCCCTTGTTGCAGGTTCGTTCAACAAGAAGGGCTCCGCATGATCCGCACCGACTATCCTTGCCATGTCGATGTGATTGAAAACCTCTTCATTGCCTTGCCCGATGAGACAAGGCTGGCGGCCAAACTGTGGCGGCCCGCAGGGCAGGGAGCGCATCCGGTGATCCTGGAATACCTGCCTTACCGCAAGCATGACGGCACCCGCACCCGCGATCAGGGAATTCACATGTATCTGGCCGGGCATGGCTACGCCTGCCTGCGCGTCGATATTCGCGGCACCGGCGAAAGCGACGGCGTGCTGCATGATGAATACAGCCCGCAGGAACAGGAAGACGGCTGCGATCTGATCGCATGGATCGCACGGCAGGCGTGGTGCGACGGGCAAGTCGCCATGATCGGCATCAGCTGGGGTGGGTTCAACGGGTTGCAGATCGCCGCCCGCCAACCGCCCGCGCTGAAAACCGTCATCGCCGTGGGCTTTACCGATGACCGCTATGCCACCGACGTGCATTACATCGGCGGCTGCCTGTCGAAGGACAATCTGGATTGGTCCGCCACCATGGTTGCAGGCATGGACCTGCCGCCCGATCCGGCCCTGCACGGCGACAAATGGCGCGACATCTGGGCGCAGCGCATTCAGGCAAACCGCCCCTGGGGCCTGACCTGGCTGGCCCACCAGCGCCGCGATGACTATTGGCGGCAGGGGTCGGTCTGTGAGGATTTTTCTGCCATCAAGATCCCGGTCTATGCCGTCTCGGGCTGGGCCGATAATTACTCCGAGGCCGTGCCCCGCCTGCTGGCTGGCATGACCGCGCCCTGCCGCGGGCTGATTGGTCCCTGGGCGCATTCCTTCCCGCAGGACGTGACGGTGCAGCCGGCCATCGGCTGGCTGCAAGAGGTGATCCGCTGGTGCGACCACTGGATGAAATCCCGCGATACCGGCATCTTGGATGAGCCAAAACTACGCGTCTGGATGCAGGACGGGGTCCCGCCACAGACCTGCTATACCCACCGCCCGGGCCGTTGGGTCGGTGAAGACCAGTGGCCCTCGCCTCGTATCAAACCGCAGCACTATTTCCCCGTGGGGGCCGCGCTGATCGCAGACCGGCACGCCGGAACCGCACAAATCTGCTCGCCCCTCTGGGTGGGTATCGCTGCCGGTGAGATCGGGCGCTACGGCGCTGATGCTGACTGGCCGCCAGATCAGCGTGAGGATGACGGCGGATCGCTGGTCTGGCTGTCTGACCCGCTGCCCCAGAGGCTGGAGATTCTGGGTGCGCCAAAGCTGACCCTGCGGGTGGCGTCGGACAAACCCTTGGCGCTGGTCGCCGTGCGGCTGAACGATGTGGCCCCGGATGGGGCGTCAACGCGGGTGACGCTGGGCCTGATGAACCTGACCCACCATCAGGGCCATGACCGCCCGCAGGCCCTGACGCCGGGGCAGCCGATCACGGTTGAGGTGGAACTGGACGACATCGCCCATGCCTTTGCCCCCGGCCACCGGATCGGGTTGGCGCTGTCCAGCAGCTACTGGCCCATCGCCTGGCCGTCGCCCGAACCGGCCATGTTGACCATCGACACCGGGGCCACCACGCTGACCCTGCCGGTCCGTCCACAACGTCCCGAAGATGCCTCCCTGCGCCCCTTTGACCCTCCGGAATCCGCACCGGATGTGCCGACGATCGATCATCCCACCGCCGCTGCAGCACCGCGCCGCATCACCCGAGATCTGTTGTCAGGCCAGACCACAATCGACTTTCCGCGCTGGACCTATGACCATGAGATGACCGATATCGGCATCCGTCAGGCCAGCGACGGCCATGCCCGCTACACCATCACCGAAGGTCAGCCGCTGAGCGCCCAGATGTCCACCCATTACCGCGTTACTCAAACCCGCAGCGACGGCATCTTCACCCATGAAAGCACCAGCCGGATGATCTGCGATATGACGCATTTTCACGTCACCGCCGAAATCATCCTGTCTGAAAACGGCACGGAAATATTTCGCCGCAACTGGCAAGAGGCGATCCCGCGTGACCACATCTGAGAGCGCCTTTCCCGTCGACAAAAGCCGCTGCCGGGCGCGTTGGATGGCGGCGATGAAGCTTGACTCAACGTTTGGCACGGTCGCAGACTTTGGCCATGGCGGCCCGCATGATCTGAGGATGACATGAGAACCGAAACCCTTGATCTGACCAGCGACAGCCCGGGTACGACCCGCACTTTGACGCGTCATATCTGGGGCCAAGAAGGGCAGGGGCCCAAGGTCTATCTGCAGGCTGCGCTGCATGCCGACGAGATGCCGGGGGCCCTCGCCGCCTGGCATCTGATGGGCCTGCTGGATCAGGCCGAGGCCGAAGATCGCATCACCGGTGAGATCTGGGTGGTGCCTTTGGCCAACCCGATCGGTCTGACGCAATGGCTGTCGGATAAGCCGCAGGGACGGCGTGAGATGGACAGCAGCGGCAACTTCAACCGAGGATATCCAGACCTTGCGGCGTTGGCGGGTGACGCGCTGGCGGAGCAGCTGACCGATGATGGCGCTGATAACACCCGCATCATCCGCGCCGCCTTTGCTGCCGCTTTGGCCGCCGAGACCCCGCAAAACCAGCTGGATGAGCTGCGTCTGCGCCTGTTGCAAGGCTCGCATGACGCTGACCATGTGCTGGATCTGCACTGCGATCATGTTGCCGTGATGCACCTCTATGCCTCAACAGCCCAGCCCGAAACCACCGACCTGCTGGGCCGCTGCACCGGAGCAAAGCTGGCGCTGATCGAAGATATCTCGGGCGGCAATGCCTTTGATGAGGCACACACCGCCCCGTGGCGCGTGCTGCAAGACCGCTTTCCCGGTCATCCCATTCCGGCGGCCTGCTTTTCCACCACGCTGGAATATCGCGGTCAACGCGATGTCGATGATGCCACCGGGATGCTGGATGCAATGGGTCTGATGGCCTTTCTGGGCGCGGTCGGGGCTGTCAAAGGCGCCTCCGCCCCGGCCCACCCGCCTGCGCTGGAAACGCCACTTGCCGGCGCGGGTGAGGCGTTTGCCCCGCAAGGTGGCATTGTCACCTGGGCCCATACGCCCGGTGATGAGGTGACCGAAGGCGATATCCTGGGCCATGTCACAGACCCGACAACCCGACGGCGTCTGCCCATTGTCAGCCCTGCCTCCGGCCTGATGTTCCGGCGTGAGATGTGGCCGTTTTGCCTGAAGGGCCACAGCCTGTGCCATGTCGCAGGCACCACCATCATCCGGCAGGGCGATCTGCTGGCCAACTGACCAGAAGAAACAAACGACAGGGAGAAAAGACGATGAGTATGAGGGGAATTGGCCGCCTGTTGGCCGGATGCGCCTTGGCCTTTGGCCTGGGCACGGCGGCAATGGCGGATGACACGCTGGATCGCGGGATCGGCTCGGAATGGTCGTCACTGGATCCGCAGGTGAATTTTGACGGCGCTGCGGGCTGGATCCTGATGGATGCGTATGAAGGGCTGGTCAACTACGGCCCCGGCGGTGGAATCATCCCCGGTGCTGCGGAAAGCTGGGATATCAGTGAGGATGGCAAGGTCTATACCTTTCATCTGCGTGAAGGCCTGAAATGGTCGAATGGTGATCCGATCGTGGCGCAAGACTTTGTCAATTCCGTCGCCCGCACGCTTGATCCGGCAACGGTCAGCGAAAAGGGGTATTATTTCTATTCCGTGGTGCAGATCAAAGGCGCGGCCGACATTGCCAATGGCGTCACCACAGACACCTCGGCCCTTGGTGTTACCGCCCCCGATGACCGCACCGTGGTGATCGACATGCTGACTCCCGCGCCGCATATCATGTTCATCATGGGCGCCTTCCAGATCCCGCCTCTGCACACGCCCAGCCTGCAGGCCAACGGCGCCGCAGGCTTTGTTGACCCGGCCAAGGTGGTCTCAAACGGCGCCTATGTGTTCCGTGAGATCGTGCCGCAAAGCCATGTGCTGCTGGAAAAGAACCCCAACTACTGGGACGCGGCCAATGTCGCCATTCCCTTCGTCAAATACTATGT
>JBATPI010000094.1:0-4107 GCA_049291415.1 Paracoccaceae bacterium
TCTGAACCTTGTCGGCGTTCACGATGATGACATTGTCACCCATGTCCATGTGGGGGGTGAAGGTCGGCTTGTTCTTGCCGCGCAGGATATTGGCGACGATCGAGGCAAGGCGGCCCAGAACAACGCCTTCGGCGTCGATCAGGATCCACTTTTTCTCAATGTCCGCCGGGGTAGCGGAGAAGGTTTTCATCGAACGTGTCCCATAAGCAGCGGGGGATAGGCCCCCGGAATCTCGGATGGCGGCTTATCGCCCAGTCCACCCGGCGCGTCAAGACCGACATTCCACATAAATCATTGCAAAAACAATGCGTTACAATTGCGGTATTATTATACCCCAAGAGATTCCGTTTCATCTTGGCCCAAATATCCCCGCCGGAGGCTCTGCCCCATCACATTCCCAGCGGCCAGAGGTCTAGCGCAGCTTTGGGGGTCGTGCCGGATCGCTGCCCGGTGCGGCGGGTGCCAGCACCACCGGAGCCTCTGCAACGGCCAGATCAAACCGCAGCCCCACCTTTGCCATCGCTAGCGCAACAGGGGCCTCGGCGGTCACAAAGCTGACATCCAACTCGCCCGCCTCAACCCCCGAAAACACCAGCGCCTCGCGCACGGCCCCGGCCAGGGCCGCCTCGGACCCCGCAAGGGCATCCAGAAAGGCCAGCATATGGCCGCGCCGCCCATCGGCATAAACCACCCCCGCCAGCACGGCAGCCGTGGCCAGACCGCCCGCCTTGGCCAATTTTGCGTCCAGCCCCGCCACCACCGCTTCAGGCACCGACGGCGCCAGAACCTCGACGGGGGCTGCCTCAACCTCTTCGGGCCCGCCCTCCAGCGCCTCGGCCAGCCAATCCATCGCCTCGGCCGGTAGCAGCATCCCGGACGGAGCAACGCCAAGGTTGACCCCCAGCCCGATCCCCTGCCCTTTCAGCATCCCCGCAATTACCCGACCGGGCAGCGCCGCATAGGGTGCTATGCCGCCCGAAAACTCGGCCAGCCGCTCTTCACGGTCAAAGACCAGCACGACGGGGCCATCCTCCAGATCGAACACCTTGGGGTCGAGAACTTCGGCTTCCGGCTCATGCTCCAACAGCAGGAACATCTCGCCATCGGCCAGCCGCTCATAAAACCGCAGGCGCGCAGTTTCATCGTCAGGGCGGGCCGAGACGGCGGCATGGGCGGCGTCCAGCAGGGTTACAACAGTCATTCCGTCTCCAGTGCCGCACGCACCCGCGCACGCAGCACAGGCAGAAGTTCGGCCTCAAACCAGGGGTTTTTCTTCAACCATGACGTATTGCGCCAGGACGGATGCGGCAAGGGCAGAATGCCTGTGCTGTCCAGCCAGTGCTGCCAGTCCTGCATCGTTTGCGTCACGGTGCCCGGCCCCAGATGCCAGCGCATTGCAGCGCCCCCCACCGCCAGCACCAACCGCAGCTGCGGCAAAGCTGCCATCACCTGCACCCGCCAGGTCGCAGCACAGATCGGCGGCGGCGGCAGGTCTGATCCTTTGGCGTCATAGCCCGGAAAGCAGAATGCCATCGGCACGATCGCCACGCGCGATTGGTCATAGAACGCCACCGGGTCCAGCCCCATCCAGTCGCGCAGTCGGTCTCCCGACGGGTCGGTAAAGGGGCGCCCCGACTGGTAAACCCGCATCCCCGGCGCCTGCCCCGCGACCAAGACCCGCGCGCCCGCATCGAACCACACCACCGGGCGCGGCTGATGTGCAGTGGCGGTAGCCGCAAACCGCGCGGCGCAAATCCGGCAGGCCGCAATCTGCTGTTGTAAAGCAACCGCCATACCTTGTGTCTTTTGCATCCCGCCCCTCTATCCCTTGCGGCCCGGCCCGCACCGCGCTACCCATGGCAAAAGCCGGGCCCGGAGTCAGATGTACCGCATTTCCCCCTTTGTCCGCTACTTTGCCTTTGCGTTGCTGGGCGGGATCGGGCTGGCCACATTATGGGTGAACATAGACCCGGCCAGCTACTATGATTTCATAGAGCTGCGTGCCGCCGATCTGCCAATGCCGCGCTGGATGTGGCCCATTCCGGTCAGTCTGACGCCGTTCATGGTGGTCACCGACATCCTGATGGCGCTGTTCTTTTTCTTCATCGGCAAAGAGCTGTGGGAGGCGTTGATCCTTGAGCGGGGCGCCCTGTCGGGGCGCAAGGCCTGGATGCCGGTCGGGCTGACGCTGGGTGGCATGCTGGGGGCGTCACTGGTCTGGCTGATCCTGTCTGCCCTGATCGAGACCGCCGAAGAGGCCCGTTTTGGCGGCGGCTGGACCGTGCCTTTGGGTTGCGATGTGGTGCTGGCCTATCTGGTCGGCCGCCGGGTGTTTGGTGCGGGCCATGTCGCCCTGCATCTGCTGCTGCTGTTGTGCATCTCAACCGATATTCTGGCACTGCTGGTCTTGGGCCTGTCCAACCCGCATCTGTCGATGCGCCTGTTGTGGCTGGCGCTGCCTCTGGCGGCCAGTCTGGGTGTCTGGGCATTGTATGGCCGCCGGGTCGGCCCTGCCGCGACCGAGCGTCAGCGCCGCGCGGGACTGCAGATCTGGCCTTATGTCATCGCGGGCGGGTTGTCATGGTTCGGCACCGCCGCCTCGGGGATGCCGGGCGCGCTGGGGCTGTTGCCGGTGATCCCGGCGATTGCCCATGCCGACCGCAGCTTTGGCATCTTTGCCGAGGCCGAGGGGTTCT
This sequence comes from Paracoccaceae bacterium, assembly GCA_049291415.1. Lineage (GTDB taxonomy): Bacteria > Pseudomonadota > Alphaproteobacteria > Rhodobacterales > Rhodobacteraceae > Pseudogemmobacter. Next base: position 2,697 of record JBATPI010000094.1, read on the forward strand.
TGCATGATCCCCTGAACCGGCTGACCCATCTGTTGCTATACCCTGTGGGGGTGATCCTGTTCCTGTTCGGGCTGATCCGCGGCGGGGTGGATCTGCAGGCCTTTGCGCCGACCACGCTGGTCATGCTGGGCAGCCTGTGGATCGGGCGGCCCTTGGGGATGCTGGTAGCGGGTTTGGCGCTGGCCGCAGCCTTCGGGATGAAGTTGCCCAAGGGCCTGACCCTGCGCGATCTCTTGCGCATCGTGATGATCATGGCGATGGGCTTTACCGTGCCTGCGATTGCGATTGATGCCGCCTTGCCCGGTGGTGCCATGCAAGAGGCCGCCCGGATGGGACTGGTGATCAGCCTGCTGGCGGGGGCTCTGGCGGCACTGTTGCCCCCGGCACGCAGCCTTTCTACCCGCAGCCTTTCGACACGCACCCCTCCGGCGCAATAAATTCTGCGTGTCATTGTCGCGCGCGTCAAACGCAGACATAATGGCGCCTCAAACACCGGGCATTGATGGCAAAACGCGACTCATCCCGCCGTTGTGGGCACCGCGTCAAAAAAAGCACCGGACGTTAACAAAGATCCGGTATGCCGATGCACAGAATATTGCGTCGGCGGCATGAGGCAAGAGAAGGTGCGGAGGCAAAAACCGCCGCTAAGGACGTGGATGATCGAATTCAACAACGTCTCTAAATCATTCTGGACGGGCACCCAGCGCAAGGTGATCCTGAATCAGGCCTCTTTTCGTATTGAAAAAGGCAAATCCTTGGGGATTCTGGCCCAGAATGGCACCGGAAAGACCACCATCATCAACATGATGGCGGGCCTTGAAAAACCCGATGAGGGCAAGATCACCAAAACCAGCCGGGTGTCTTTTCCCCTAGGCTTCATGGGCGGCATCACGGGCAAGCAATCGGCGCTGGAAAATTCGCGCTACATCGCCAAGCTTTACGGTCTGGACCCGGACTATGTCGAAAGCTTTTGCCGCTGGTTGTGCAATCTGGGCGAATATTTCCAGATGCCCATCGTCACCTATTCGTCGGGCATGAAGTCGCGTTTCACCTTTTCACTGATGCTGGCACTGGAATTCGACATCTATCTGATCGACGAGGGTATGCCTTCAACCTCGGATGTGGAATTCAATCGCAAGGCCGGCAGCATCCTGCGCGAGAGGTTGAAGAACGCCACCGTGGTCATCGTCTCGCATCAGGCGCAGACGCTGGAGAAATTCTGTCGTCAGGCCGCGGTTTTGCGCAACGGCCAATTGTATATGTTCGAGTCTCTGGAAGAAGCGAAGCGCCTCTATGACTATGCGACTTAAGGCCAGCCGGTTCAACATCCGCCGCCCCGATCCATCCGCCACGGCGGCCCCTTCGCCACTGCCCACGGCGCGCGCGGCGCCCCCTGCGCCGACGTCTGGCC
>JBATPI010000095.1:0-22696 GCA_049291415.1 Paracoccaceae bacterium
GGCGAGCATAAACTGGCCCGCGGCTACCTTCCGGTAGAGACCCATTCGCTGCACTGGATTGCCGACCCCGGCTTTCACAAGGCGGTCGCGCGGTATCTGCGCGAAGAACGCGCCGCAGTGGGGCAAGAGATCGACATCCTCACCGCCTACGGCCCCTTTCGCCGCACAGGCGATGAGGGCTGAAAGAAGATGAAGATTGTGCCAAGATGAAGGGGCATGCGACGGCCCATCCCCGGAAAAATACGTCGCAGTATCCACGAAAGGCCCCGCCATGACCCCGCCCCTGTCCACCAAAGACCGCACGACCCTGCTGGCGCCCTTGGGCGAAACCGGCTGGGCCGCCGTGCCGGACCGCGACGCCATTCGCAAGATCTGGGCTTTCGCCAGCTTTTCCCAGGCCTGGGGCTTTATGTCCCGCGCCGCATTGGCCGCGGAAAAGCTGAACCATCACCCCGAATGGACCAACCGCTTCAACATCGTGGACGTGACCCTGATCACCCATGATTGCGGCGGCCTCAGCCAGTTGGACATCGACCTGGCCACCAAGATGGACCGCATCGCCGGATCAGCCGAGGTCAAGCGCGACCATGGAGAGCCGATCAGCTGCCTGTGTGAATTGCGCGGCTCTCAAAAAGCCTGACCCTTCCTCTTGGGTCAAATAATCTTCGGGGGTGCGGGCCGGGGGCGCGGGGGTGGAAAACCCCCGCTGCGCACCCTCAGATTTGCGCCAAAAGCGTCTCGCCCGCCGAAATCTCGCAGGTCCCCGCACTTTCTTCCAGGTTCAGCACCTTGACCACGCCATCTTCGGCCAACAGCGCATAGCGCTGCGACCGGTCGATCAGCCCGATGGCCGGCACCGAAAACGCCATCCCGATCGCCTTGGTAAAGGACGCATCGGCATCACCCAGCATGGTGATTCCGGCCGCTGCGGCGCCCGTCTCCTCGCCCCAGGCCTTCATTACAAAGGGGTCATTCACCGACAGGCAGATGATCTCATCCACGCCTTTTGCGTCAAACCCCGCCTTGGTGCGGATAAAGCTGGGCACATGCGCCGTGCTGCAGGTGCCGGTATAGGCGCCGGGCAGACCAAAGATCACCACTTTGCGGCCGTTCAGCTTATCCGCCAGCGCCACGCCCTCAGGCCCGTTCGCACCCATCCGGTACAGTGTCGCCGCGGGCAGTCTGGCCCCTACTGAAATCGTCATTTTCGTCAAACTCCCCTGTCGGCGCGTTGCGCCTGTTGCCTCTTGGGTTATAGGGTCGCGGGCGCAACATGCCAGAGGGGGCGGGTCATGAAAGTGGTCATTATTGGGGCAGGACAGGCCGGGGCGGCCCTGGCGGCCAAGCTGCGGGCTTTGGGCCATAGCGGGCCGATCACCATGATCGGGGCCGAAGTGGCACCGCCCTATCAGCGTCCGCCCTTGTCCAAGGCCTATCTGATGGGCCAGATGGAGCAAGAGCGGCTCTGGCTGCGCTCGGCCGATTTCTACACCGAGAACAGCATCGAGCTGCGTCTAGGCCAGCCGGTCACAGCCATCGACCGCGCAGCAAAGACCGTTACGGTTGGCGATGAGGCTATCGTCTATGACCAGCTTGCCCTGACCACCGGCTCCAGCCCCCGCCACCTGCCTGCCGCCATCGGTGGCGATCTGCAGGGCGTCTTTACCGTCCGCACCCTGGCCGATGTTGATGCCATGCGGGCCGAGTTCGCCCCCGGTCGCCGCGTCATCATCGTGGGTGGCGGCTATATCGGACTGGAGGCTGCCGCCGTTGCCGCAAAGCTGGGGCTGGATGTCACCGTGCTAGAGATGGCCCCGCGCATCCTGCAGCGCGTCGCCAGCCCCGAGACCAGCGATTTCGTCCGCGCCCTGCACCAGTCGCATGGCGTCAAGATCATGGAGGACACCGGGCTGGACCGCCTGTTGGGCGACACCCGCGTCACCGCCGCCCGCCTGAAGGACGGCCGCGAACTGCCCGCCGATTTCATCATCGTCGGCGTCGGCATCATCCCCGGCGCGGATCTGGCCGAAGCGGCAGGCATGACCATCGACAACGGCATCGCCACCGACGCCATGGGGCGCACCTCTGACCCCGCCATCTGGTCGGCTGGCGATTGCGCGTCTTTCCCTTGGGCTGGCGGCCGCATCCGGCTGGAATCTGTCGGAAACGCCATTGATCAGGCCGAATGCGTGGCCGCCAACATGCTGGGCGCGGATACGCCCTATCAGGCAAAGCCATGGTTCTGGTCGGATCAATATGACCTGAAACTGCAGATCGCGGGCCTGAATGCCGGCTATGACCACATCGTCACACGCAAAATCGACGGCACCTCGTTCTGGTATTACCGGGGCGACACGCTGCTGGCGGTTGATGCGATGAACGACCCGCGCGCCTATATGGTGGGCAAGCGGCTGATCGAGGCAGGCAAAAGCCCCGCACCCCAAACCATCACTGAGGTCCCCGACCTGAAAGCCCTGCTGAAGTGAGGATCATCGGCGGCAGCCGCAGAGGCCTGCATCTGGCCGATGTGGGTGCAGGCGATGCCGCTGCGCATCTGCGCCCCACATCCGACCGGGTGCGTGAGGCGATATTCAACCTGCTGATCAACGGCGGTTATGGCAATCCAGTCAGCGGCGCGCGCGTGCTGGACCTGTTCGCAGGCACCGGCGCGCTGGGGCTGGAGGCAGTGTCTCGCGGGGCAGCGGGCGCCAGTTTTGTCGATAATGGCAAAGCGGCGCTGGCCTTGTTGCGCCTCAATATCGACAAGATGAGGGCCAGCACCACCGCAAGCATCTTGCGCATGGATGCCACGCAACTTGGCCCGAACCGGGGCCCGGGGTATGATCTGATCTTCCTTGATCCCCCCTATGGCCAGGCGTTTGGCGAGGCCGCCCTTGCTTCCGCCCTTGCGGGCGGCTGGCTCAGCTCCAGCGCTTTAGTGGTGTGGGAGGAAAGCAGCCCGTCGATCCCGTCGCCGGGCTTTACCCTACTGGATCAACGCAAATACGGTGACACCTTCGTCACCATTCTCAGGGCCCCGGAATGACCGAATTGCGTCTGTCCCTCAAAGCGAACGCCGAGCAAATTCTGGCCGTCTCGACCCTCCTTGCCAACCAAACCAGGGACAAAGGGGCCCGCAAATGGCTGCGACTGCTGGTCTATCCGGCAGGCCCGGTCGCAGCCCTGCTGGCCGCCCCACTGATCGGCGTTCCAGCTAACAAGACCTTTCTGATCGCGCTAGTCACACTTTACGCCACGCTTTTTGCGTTCTGGCTGGCCAACCGCGCGGTCATGCGCCTTTACGGTCAGGCGTTGCACGCCTCGGCCGTTCGCAACCAACCGTCCCCTGTCAGCCTGTCCCCCGAAGGACTGCGGATGGAGGCGCGCAATTTTCCCTGGTCGCAGATCACCGCAGTTGCACGCTGGAACGACATGACCCTGCTGCAGTTCTCGGAGGTTGATGCGGTCACCATCCTCGATGCCGACCTGCCACCGGGTGAAACACCACCAGCCCTTGCCGTCCGCATCGCCGAATGGAAAGCACAATGACGCCGGATGCCGTTCTTTTTGACTGTGACGGAGTCATCGTCGACAGCGAATCTGCAACCTTCCAGATGTTGATCGACGACCTGGCCCGCCACGGTCTGCCCCTGACGATGCTGCAGCTGGAAACCAATTATATCGGTGGCACCATCGAATCGGTCGCCACCCGCGCCCGCGCTGCCGGGGCCGTCTTGCCTCAGGATTGGGTGCAGGACTTTTACCCACGGATGTATGCGATGCTGGCTGCAGGGACACCGCTGATGCCTGGCATCCTGCAGGTGCTGGATGCGCTGGATGCGGGGTTCATTCCATATGCCGTCGGATCCAACGGCACGATGGAAAAGATGCAGATCACCCTTGGCCAGCACGGGCTGATCCCGCGTTTTCATGCCGTCCTGTCGGGTCAGGACATCGGCCGGCCGAAACCCGCGCCAGACCTCTACATCCTGGCTGCCCTGCAATGCCACGCCGACCCAGCCAAATGCGTGGTGATAGAAGACAGCGCCACCGGCGCCGCCGCTGCCCTGGCCGCCGGCATCCCCTGCCGCGGCTTTGCCCCGCACGGCCCCGATACCCCCCCGGCCGCCCGAATGGCCGCCATGGGCATCCCGCTGTTCCACCACATGGCCGACCTGCCCGGCCTTCTGAACCTCTAGCCCTTCATCTTGGTCCAAATATCCCGGGGGACGGCGCAGCCGGGGGGCAGCGCCCCCTTTGCCCCTGACGCTGCGTAGAGGGTGACTTCCCGTTCCCTCCGCGCCATTCTGCGCCAAACGGAGATGACCATGCCGCGCTATCCCCACCTCCTTGCCCCGCTGACCATCGGCAAGACCACCCTACGCAACCGCAGCCTGATGGGGTCTATGCACACCGGGCTGGAAGAGACCGGTGATTGGGCCCGTGTGGCCGCCTTTTACGCCGCCCGCGCCCGTGGCGGGGCCGGGTTGATCGTCACCGGCGGCATGGCCCCCAACCGCGAAGGCGGCGTCTTTCCCGGTGCTTCGGGCCTGTTCTCTGACACAGACATCGCCAACCACGCCCGTGTCACCTCTGCCGTCCACGAACACGGCGGCCATATCGCGATGCAGATCCTGCATGCCGGTCGCTACGCCTATTCCCCTGAATGCGTCGCGCCCAGCCCCATAAAATCGCCAATCTCGCCCTTCGCGCCCCGCGAGTTGGATGAAGACGGGATCGAAAAACAGATCACCGACATCGCCACCGCAGCCACCCGCGCAATCGACGCAGGCTATGACGGGGTAGAGGTGATGGGGTCCGAAGGCTACTTCCTGAACCAGTTCCTCGTCACCCACACCAACCACCGCACAGACCGCTGGGGCGGCAGCTACGCCAACCGGATGCGTCTGCCGGTTGAGGTGGTACGCAGAACCCGCGCTGCCATTGGCCCCGATGCGATCCTGATCTACCGGCTGTCGCTGATTGACCTGATCCCCCATGGATCAACCTGGGATGAGGTTCTGCAACTGGCCCGCGCCGTGCAGGCGGCAGGGGCCAGCCTGATCAATACCGGCATCGGCTGGCATGAGGCGCGGGTGCCCACCATCGCCACCTCGGTCCCCCGCGCCGCCTTTGCCGATCTGACCGCAAAGCTGCGACCCGAGGTGCAGATCCCCGTCATCACCAGCAACCGCATCAACACGCCCGAGGTGGCCGAGGCCCTGTTGGCCAATGGCACCGCCGACATGGTGTCGATGGCACGGCCCTGGCTGGCCGATGCCGATTTCATCGCCAAAGCCGCCGCCGGCCGCGCGCACGACATCGCCCCGTGCATCGCCTGCAATCAGGCCTGTCTGGATCACACCTTCGCGGGCAAGCTGGCCAGCTGTCTGGTCAACCCCCGCGCCGCGCATGAGACCGAACTGCCTCTGACGCCCGCCACCAACCCCAAGGCCATTGCCGTGGTTGGCGCAGGCCCCGCCGGCATGGCCGCGGCCATCACTGCCGCCGGGCGCGGCCATAAGGTTACGCTGTTCGACACCGCCCATCGCCCTGGCGGGCAGTTGCATCTGGCCGCCACCATTCCGGGCAAAGAGGAATTCCGCGGGCTGATCGAATGGTTCACCCACCAGTTGGATCACCCCAACATCACGCTGCGCTTGAATGAAGCCGCCACCCCCGACGATCTGGTCGATCAGGATGAGATCATCATCGCCACCGGAGTCACCCCGCGCGATCCTGCCATTCCCACCGAAGCAGGCGCTACCGTCCTCAGCTATCTACAGGTGCTGCAGGGGGCCCAGGTCGGACCGCGCGTCGCCATCATCGGCGCAGGGGGCATCGGCTTTGATGTGGCGGAGTTTCTGGCGCATCGGGGCGACAGCCCGACCGAACACCCCGACCTGTGGCGCCGCGAATGGGGTGTCAGCACGCCTTGGCAGCACCGCGGCGGCCTGACCGAACCGCAGCCCGAACTGCCGGCCCGCCAGATCTGGCTGTTGCAGCGCAAACCGGGCAAGCTGGGGCGGGATCTGGGCAAGACCACCGGCTGGATCCACCGGGCGGCCCTGGTGGCCAAGCATGTGCAGATGATCGGGGGGGTGAACTATGAGCGTATCACGCGCGATGGGCTGCATATCAGCCATGGGGCTGAGCGTAAAAACCCCGAAGTGATCGCCGTCGATGCCGTCATTCTCTGCGCAGGTCAGACCTCGGCGCGCGGGCTGTCAGATGCGCTGACCGCCGCAGGCACGCCGCATCATCTGATCGGCGGCGCGGATGTGGCCACCCAACTGGACGCAAAACGCGCCATAGATCAGGCCGTGCGTCTGGCCGCCCGGCTGTAGCCGGCCACGCGCGCCCTGTCACCCAAGGACAGAGCGCACGCGACCGTTTTATGTTAGCCGCCGGTCGGAGCCAGCACGCCATTGTCCCAGGCAGTCTTCAACTCGGTCGCATCAACCGAACCATCGGCATTGGTGTCCAGCGCAAGAAAGCCATCCGGCGTCATGTCAGGCCATGCCGTCTGCAATTCGGCCAGCGACCAGGCGCCGCTGCCATCGGCATCCTCAACCACCGGCATATCAGCGGCAAAGGCCGCGGTTGCCAGGGTCAGCGGGGCAAGCATCATTACAAGGCGTTTCATTGGTCGTCTCCTTTTGGTTTTCGTCATCAGGCGACCCGTCCATCGGGATCGTGTCGTCCTGCCCCTAGCTGGCCTGCCCGACGCGGCCCGTCCAGCCCCGGCACAAACCGGCGGGATTCCCCCGCCGAAATGCAGGTTTACGCCGTCAGAACGCCGCCCAATTCCCCACCTGACCCTTTTTCCGCCACCGCCCGATCCCGCCATCGGCACCATGCCGCCGGTTTCCGCGCCTTCGACGATCCGCTGTAATTCCCCGGATAGGACGCAGCCCCGCCCCGTTCCCGCCCGATTTGGGGATCAATACCATCACATGACCTCGGATCTGCCGAATGGGGAGAACAATGGACCGACTGACAGAAATGGAAGCCTTTGCCATGGTCGTTGACCAGGGCGGCTTTACGGATGCCGCCAAAAAGATGGGCATCTCGAAATCTGCCGTCTCAAAGCATGTCTCCGCGCTGGAAGCCCGGCTGGGCGCACGGCTTTTGAACCGCACCACCCGCCGCGTCTCACCGACAGAGATCGGCCTGGCCTATTATGACCGCGCCCGCCGCGTGCTGAACGACGCGGGCGAGGCTGACGCACTGGTCACCTCGATGCAATCGGCGCCTTCGGGCCTCTTGCGCATCTCTGTGGCCACCGATTTCGGGGTGAACCTGTTGTCGCCGATTCTGGGGGATTTCCTACTGGAATTCCCCGACATCACCGTGAACATGGTGCTGAACAACCGCTATGTGGAACTGATCAGCGAAGGGTTCGACATGGCGATCCGGGTGGGGGATCTGGAAGACAGCAGTCTTCGTGCCCGCAAGCTGACCGAGACAACCAAGCGGATGATCGGCAGCCCGTCCTATTTCCAGAAATTCGGTCGCCCGATGAAGATCGACGATCTGAATGAGCATAAGCTGTTGCATTATTCCAACCAGGCCAATGGCAATGTGTGGAAAGTGACCGCCCCTTCGGGTGAAAAACGGCAGGTCCGTTCGGCCGGGTGGCTGACGGTTAATGACGGGCAATCGCTCTTGAATGCCGCCGTGTCGGGTCTGGGCATCGCCTACCTGCCCAGTTTTCTCTATGCCGATGCGATGCGTCAGGGCCAGATCGAGGAGGCCATCCCCGGCCTGCCGGCCGAGGCCATGGGCATCTACGCGGTCTACCCGCCGGGCCGGTTTACCCAGCCCAAGGTGCGCGCTTTCATCGACTTTCTTGCCCGTCGTTTCATCGACAAGGGGCCTGACAACTGGTGATCTGAATCCCGGCGTCATGCCGGGTGCCTTCAGCGGCCTCCATGTTCCCCCGCCTGGGGGCCGCCTACTGGGTCGAGGTCATGATGGCCTCGACCCGTCTGTTTTTTGTCCGCCCCGCTTCGGTCAGATTGGTCGCGCGCGGCGCCAGCGGGCCGACACCCTCGGCCACCACCTGCCCCGATGCAACACCGGGCAGCGCCAGCAGCGCCTGACGCACCGCCGCAGCCCGCTTTTTCGACAGCGCGATGTTGTTGGCCTGGCCCCCGGACGAATCTGTATGACCGACCAGTGCCAAACTACGCGACGGGTCCGCCGCCAGCCATTCAGCCAGCGCCTGCAAAGACGCATACCCCGCCGCCGCCAGCGTGGATGAGCCTGACTCAAAAACCAGATCATCCAAAGCCACGCTGCCTGCCGCCACCATCTGCGCCGCCACATCCCCGGTCAACAGGGGCGTCACCTCTTCAACAGGTGCAGTTTGCGTTAGATCTGATGTCGGTATCACCGGTTCTGGCACAGCCGAATCGGGCCGTTCCACCTGCGCAGGCGCGGGCAAAGCTGCCGCCCCTACCCGCGTCAACTGCACAAAACCGGAGGACACCGACCGGCTGACCAGCAGGCTGACCGCCTCATCTGCGCGCAAGGCCGAGATGAAACGGAACTCACCCAGATCCACATGCATCGACGGTTCCGGCATCACATCAATGGCAAAGCGAAAATCAAAGCCGCCGCAGGTCCGCGTTTCGCAATCCAGAAGAATGGTGAAACCCTGCGCCTCCAGTTGGGCGCGCAGCGGGCTGGCCAGTTGGGTCAGCGACAGACCCTGCGCCTGCAACCGCCAGGCGCGCTGGTCCAGCGTGCCCTCAAAGCTGCGGCTGGGCAGGCGGCCATCGGCATAAGGCCCAATGGGCAGCGCATAGGCAGCCGCAGTCTCGGTCCGGGTTTTCACCCCGCTGATCGGGGCCGGCATGGTCAGGTTCAGGCCCGCATCCTGCGCCGTGACCGACAGCGGCCACAGCGCCAACGCAGCGGCCCATAGAAACGGCGAACGGGGCAAATCGACACTCATCTTTTGCGATAGTGGTATTGTCCCACGTCCTGCATTCCGGCGGCATGATACAGCGCGCGGGCAGCGGTGTTCCGCGCGGTCACCACAAGTGACAGGTCAGCGGCACCCTGCGCGGCCGCCCAATTGGCGGCAGCCGCCAGCAGATGCCGCCCCGCCCCCTGCCGCCGCTGGGCGGGCAGCACCTCCAGCGCATGCAGCATCGCATGCGGGCCGTGGCAGGCGACAAAGACAGCCCCGGCGGGCCGGTCGCCACTGCGCGCCAGAATGGCACATTTTGCCCCCGCCGCCCGCTGCATCACCTGCACGCGCGCGGGGTCAATGCCGCCTTCGGACCAGATCGCGCGGGTGGCCTCTAGTGGCGGCCAATGCGGAAAGGTCGTCAGAAACGGCAGCTCTGCGGCCAGGGTTGCCACCGGTGCGGCATAGGCCACCACCGGGTCATGCAGGTGAAACCCGCGTGCTGCCAACGCTGCATCCAGCGCCTCATCGCCGGGGCGCAGCACAAAGAGTGGCGTCTGCATCGCGGCAATCGTCGCCTCCAGCTGGCCCTCGTCAAAGCCCCCGCGCACCGACGCTGCAGAGACGCGCTGCCCGCCTCCCGCCCCTTCACGCAAGGTGAATGGCCCCAATTGCCAAGTGCGCGCCGGAGGCCAACTGGCCTCCATCACCTCGGCCAGCATCTTGGCGGACATCGGGGGCATGCTCATCCGAACAACTTCGACAGCTGCATCATCGCCGCAGCCAGCCGCGCAGGATCCGTGCCGCGGATCACCAGATTGGTGCCAAATGCCCCGTTCAGCGAGAAGGGGTATGATCCCATCGACAGATCCGGATATTCGGCCGCCAGAACACCGAACTGGCCTGCAATCTCGCCCTCGCCACGCAAAACGCGAAAGGATTGGCTCAGGAGCGGATCGCCACCGGTCAGGCCGGGCAGGACACTGGCCACCATCGACTCGAATATCTTCGGCACACCGGCCATCACATGCACATTGCCGATGCTGAAGCCAGGTGCCACCGAGATCGGGTTGTCGATCAGCCGCGCACCATCGGGAATGCGGGCCATGCGCTGGCGCGCCTCGTTGAATGGCTGGCCCTGCCCGACATAATGCGCGGCCAGCAAGGCCATGGCATCAGCGCGTTGGCCGACTGCCGCGCCCATCGCCTCGGCCACCGCATCGGCGGTGATGTCGTCATGCGTGGGGCCAATGCCGCCGCAGGTGAACACATGGTCATACGCCCCCGACAAGGCCCGCAGGGCTGCCACGATATCGGCATGCACGTCCGCCACCATACGCACTTCGCGCAGATCAATGCCGACGCGGGTCAGCTCTTTGGCCAGAAAATACATGTTCGAATCGCGTGTGCGGCCCGAAAGGATCTCATCCCCGATCACCAGCATCGCCGCCCGTGGGTTAGCCATTAGCCCGCTCCTCTGATCCGTCCTTGCCGATATAACCTTGTGCCGTCGCCTTTCCAACCGCCCCTCTGGCAATTCGCCGCCCGCCCGCCTATGAAGATTCGCGAAAGGACGACCCATGGAAGAAATACGCGCCCGCATCACCCGTGATGGCATCCGCATCTACGAAGACGCCGACTTTGCCGGAATGGCACAGGCAGGACAGTGTGCCGCCGAGATTCTGGACATGGTCGCCCCTCTGGTGCAGCCCGGCGTTACCACCGCCGCCCTGGATGATTTCATCCGCGAAGAGGTGGGTCGCCGCGGCGTCACTTCGGCCACCATCGGGTATAAGGGGTATCAGCACGCCTCCTGCATCTCTGTCAACCACGTGGTCTGCCACGGTATTCCCGGCACCAAGGTGCTGGCGGATGGCGATATTATCAACATCGACGTCACCGTAATCGTTGAGGGCTGGTTCGGCGATACCAGCCGGATGTATGTCGCCGGCAACGTACCTCGCAAGGCCGAGCGCCTGATCGAGGTCACGCATGAGGCGCTGATGCGCGGCATCGCCGCCGTCAAACCCGGCAACACCTTTGGCGACATCGGCCACGCGATCCAGACTTACGTTGAGGCGCAGCGCATGTCGGTCGTCCGCGATTTCTGTGGCCACGGCCTGGGCCGGGTATTCCACGCGCCGCCGAATGTGCTGCACTATGGCCGCGCTGGGTCAGGCCCGGTGCTGGAAGAGGGCATGTTCTTCACGATAGAGCCGATGGTCAACCTCGGCCGGCCTGAGACCAAGACTCTGGCCGATGACTGGACCGCCGTGACCCGCGACAAATCGCTGTCGGCACAGTATGAGCATTCGATCGGTGTCACCGCCACGGGCTGCCAGATCTTCACCCTGTCTCCCGCAGGCAAGTTTTTCCGCACCTGGGAATAGCATTAGCCCGCGTAGGATGGGTGGTTCCGGGCCGCTATGGCCTGGGTTCACCCATCCCCCCTCAGCTCGTCGTCTCCAGACAGTGCCGCCGGAACGCCCGCTTCAGCATGTCCAACTCGGCCCGTAGTAAATCAATCTCGGCGCGCAGATCGTCTTCCATCGCAACGCCGGTGATGATGGTGAAATGCGCCAGCGTGTCATTGCCCTGACGAATCAAAAAAGTCTGCACCCCTTCGCTGATCACATCCGCAGGGATCGGCACCTTGACCGCAAAATCGCCCTCACGCCCTGGCACAGCAGCCACCAGAACCCCCGCCAGCGCATGCTCTTGATGCACCACCTCCAACTTTGGCGCCTGCTGGCCTGCGCCGGACAGGATTCCCTCCCACACGCCGGCCCGGATCCGGGTCTGTGTCAGCTTCACGCCGTCGGACATCACGCTCATTCCCTCACAACTCGGCCCGCGGTCTGCGGCTGACAGTCACGTCGCGCAGGATGATCTGGTTCATCTCCGGGCCTTCAAAGATCAGGTCCAGCCACAGCTTTTCCACCCGCTTTTCGTTCAGCTTGGTATAGGCCAGGTCGAATTCGACCATCACCTCTTCCTCGTTCAAGGGCAGTTCGCGCACGATCTGTTCCACGTTCGGCCCGTGCTTGATGTTCAGCCGCGCAAAGATTTCCAGCGGCTTTTCCATCTCGACGATCACATCCAGCCGGATCAGATGCCGCAGTTTCAGCCCCTGGGCCGCTTCGGGCGGCAGGTCCAGCACGAGGCTGAGGAAACTGCCGTCAAACTTGAACACATCCATACGAAAGCCAAAGGGGGCCACGTCGGACTCGCGCGTGTTGCGGATCTGGCGCACGGTCAGCTCAGACCGTCGGCAGTCGTGAAAGACCGTCGCGCCGTCGCAGATCTGCGTCCGTCCCCCCACCGAAGACAGGCCCGGAACCGGGATCTGCCCCTTCCAAAGATCGGGACGCCAGGCCCAATCTGTGCCCATCGGCTTGCGGATCGCGGTGGCCCCGATCACCGGCAGCGCCAGCCGGTATTCCGCCTGATGGATCACCCGGTCCAATTCCCGACGCATCTGGCGGGCGCGGGTGCGCAACCCGCGCAGCCCGTCCAGCCCCATTTTAGGGGCGTCTTCCGCCGATCTGGCCCAGCGCGCCAAGGCACGTCGGAACGTCAGCCGATCTAGCAACCTGTCGAACCGCCCGGCCATTGTTTCCCTTTAACCAGCAATACCACGCATATCCGCAACTGTTGCGCGCATGGAAACTATCCACCTTATCGCTGGAAAATCGTTAACATGCCAACCCATTCCGGGTCGGCAGACGGCATTTTTCTGCCTATGGCGCGGCATTGGCGGCTGGGTTGGCCCGCCGCATGGTCTGCACCACCTGCCCCAGGATCTTACGCCCGTCGCTGGCCGACAGCGTGCCCCCTTCGGGCGGGGTGACCGAGATCAGGACCAGACGCCCCTTGATCCCCACCGCTCCGCGCCAATAGGTGCCGATGCCGCGATCCTGCAGCCGGATCAGAAAGGCACCGTCCGATACCAGCGTCTCACGGATCTCAACCGAACCGGCCTTGCCGTCGCGCGACAGGGCCGCGCGTCCGGCCGGGCTGCGCGCCCAGGCGGTCAAGTTGCGCGCGCCCGATTTCAGCGCGGCCGAGGATCCTTCGGCGCCCAGACTGACGGTGATTGCCGCAGGCAGCGCCCGGCTGTCGGACGAACAGCGCCCGGCAATCACCACGCTTTCATCCGGTCCGCGATGGCTGGCCGACGGGTCCAGACAGTAGCCCCCGGGCACTGCCACGGTCATCGCCCCGCCCAGCACGACCCCGCTGGACGACCGCACGCCCGGCGCGACACAGCCGGCCAAGGCCAGAATCAGCGCGGTTTTACTGATCCATGTAGACATGGGCTTCGGCCTTGGCACCCGGATGGGTGACGGCCCCGTTGCGGGCACCGCCGACCAGTTTGGCGTATTTCCACAAAGCACCCGAGGTGTATTCGGTCTTGCGCGGGCCTTTCCATTCGGCGCGGCGTTTCGCCAGTTCTTCATCCGACAGGTCCACCGACAACTCTCCCGTCACTGCGTTCAGCGTGATGATATCGCCGTTCTTCAACAGGGCAATTGGCCCGCCATGTGCCGCCTCTGGGCCGACATGACCGACACAGAAGCCACGGGTCGCACCAGAAAATCGACCATCGGTGATCAGCGCCACCTTTTTGCCCATGCCTTGGCCCGATAGGGCGGCGGTGGTCGACAGCATCTCACGCATTCCCGGCCCACCGGCAGGGCCTTCGTTGCGGATAACGATCACTTCGCCTTCCTTGTAGGACCGCTGCTTGACCGCTTCAAACGCCTCTTCCTCGCATTCAAAGACGCGGGCCGGGCCGGAGAATACCTGCTCTTCGGCCGTCATGCCGGCGACTTTGACGATGGCCCCATCAGGGGCCAGGTTGCCTTTCAGTCCCACCACGCCACCGGTTTTGGTCAGTGGGGTTGCGATGGAATAGATCACCCGGCCGTCGGCCTCTCCGGTGATTTCTTCCAGGCTTTCGCCCAGGGATTTTCCCGATGCGGTGATGCAATCCAGATGCAGAAGGCCCGCCTTGGCCAGTTCCTTCATCACCACCGGCACGCCGCCAACCTCATACAGGTCTTTGGCGACGTATTTCCCGCCGGGCCGCAGATCGACGAAATAGGGTGTGTCGCGCATGATGTCGGCCACATCGAACAGATCGAAATCAATCCCCGCCTCATGCGCAATCGCGGGCAGGTGCAAGGCGCCATTGGTGCTGCCGCCAGTGCAGGCCACCACGCGGGCAGCGTTCTGCAGGGACTTCAGCGTCACGATATCACGGGCGCGGATGTTCTTTTCAATCAGGTTCATCACGGCCACGCCAGAGGCCTCGCCATACTGATCGCGCGACTCATATGGCGCGGGCGCACCCGAAGAGTTCAACAGCGCCAGACCGATCGCCTCAGACACGCAAGCCATGGTGTTGGCGGTATATTGTGCGCCACAGGCGCCCGAGGATGGGCAGGCCACCCGCTCCATGATCTCCAGTTCCGCCTCGGACATCGTGCCGGCCTGCACTTTACCCACAGCCTCAAACATGTCCTGAACGGTGATGTCCTGGCCTTTGTAACGACCCGGCAGGATTGACCCGCCATAGATGAACACCGATGGCACGTTCAGCCGAACCATCGCCATCATCATCCCCGGCAGCGATTTGTCGCAGCCCGCCAGACCCACCAGCGCGTCATAGCAATGGCCGCGCATGGTCAGTTCTACCGTATCGGTGATCGCATCACGCGACGCCAGCGACGACCGCATGCCCTCATGCCCCATCGCAATCCCGTCGGTGACAGTGATGGTGGTGAATTCGCGCGGCGTGCCACCGCCCTTTTTCACCCCATGCTTCACAATCTGCGCCTGACGATTCAGCGCGATGTTGCAGGGTGCGGCCTCATTCCAGCAAGTGGCGACGCCGACCCAGGGCTGATGAACCTCTTCTTCGGTGATTCCCATGGCATAGAAATACGACCGGTGCGGCGCGCGGGCCGGGCCTTCGGTTACATGGCGGCTGGGCAGCTTCGACTTGTCGAAACGCTGGTTCGTGGTCATGGGTCATCCTCCGCGGAAACTGGCTGACACGGGGATAATCACTTGGCCGCCTAGGGGCAAGCGGTAGGATGGGCTAGGGTCTACCCGTGGATGATGCAAACCAGAGCGGCTCTCCGGCCCACAGGACCAGAAACATCACCCCCATCAAGAGGCACAGCCGCCAGGCACGAGCACCGCGCGGTCGGTCAGGTATATGCAGCCAGTCATCCATCAGCCCAGACATATATCTATGGCGTAGGCTTTCCGACCCCCTGCGACGGCAACAGGCCGTTTCCAAAATCGCAAAGGTGGTGTCTTTGCCCTTGCCCTTCCCCTCTGCCCCCCTTTGCGCTAATCCCCGGATCAAACGTTTCAGGGACTGCCGCAGATGAAATTCACCCTTTCCTGGCTTGCCGACCATCTGGAGACCACCGCCACTGTCGATCAGATCGCCGAGGCGCTGACCGATCTGGGGCTGGAGGTTGAGGGCATCGACAACCCCGCCGACGCCTTGGGGGCCTTTCGCATCTGCCGGGTGATTGAGGCCGTGCAGCACCCCAATGCAGACCGGCTGCGGCTGTGCCGGGTGGCGACCTATCCCGGCGGGCCGGGTTCCGCGATGCAAGAGGTGCAGGTGGTTTGCGGTGCGCCCAATGCGCGCACCGGGCTGGTTGGGGTGTTCGCGCCCGTCGGCACCCATGTGCCGGGCACCGGGGTGGATCTGAAGCCGGGCAATATTCGCGGCGTGGACAGCAACGGAATGCTGTGTTCCGAGCGGGAGCTGATGCTGTCCGACGACCATGACGGCATCATTGATCTGCCCGAAGACGCCCCCTTGGGCGTGCGTTTCATCGACTATCGTGGGCTGAACGACCCGGTGATCGAGATCAAGGTGACTCCGAACCGCCCCGACGCCCTGGGCATTCACGGCATCGCCCGCGATCTGGCGGCACGCGGTCTGGGTAAGCTGAAGCCCGTCGCGGTGCCGGTGATTTCTGGCACATTCCCCTCCCCGATCTCGGTGCAGATCGACGGCGCCTTGCGCGAAAAGGGTTGTCCACATTTCACCGGCCGGCTGATCCGCGGTGTTACCAACGGCCCCTCGCCCGCCTGGTTGCAGGCGCAACTGCGCGCCATTGGGCTGCGCCCGATCTCGGCCCTGGTCGATATCACCAACTTCTTCACTATCGCCCATAACCGCCCCTTGCACGTCTTTGACGCTGATAAGATGGCTGGCGGCACCCTGCGTATCCATCCCGCCACCGGCGGAGAAGAGTTCGCGGCGCTGGATGGCAAGACCTATACGCTGGCCCCCGGCCAGATGGTGATTTCTGATGACGCGGGCGTGCAGTCCTTGGCTGGGATCATGGGTGGCGCGCAGACGGGCTGTTCGGAAACCACGGTGAACGTGTTTGTCGAATCCGCGTTTTGGGATCCGATCACCATTGCCGCAACGGGCCGCGCGCTGAAGATCAACTCGGACGCCCGCTATCGGTTTGAGCGTGGCGTGGACCCCGCTTTCACACTGACCGGACTGGATCTGGCCTGTCAGATGGTGCTGGATCTATGCGGTGGTGAGGTCAGCCAGATCGCTCAGGACGGGGCCGCCCCGAATACCACCCGCAGCTATCGGCTGAACCCGGCCCGCGTGATCAGTCTGGTGGGGATGGAGATCCCCGAGGCCGAGCAGCGCCAGACCCTGACCGCCCTTGGCTTCAAGATGACCGGCAATGACGCCACGCCCCCCAGCTGGCGCCCCGATATTCTGGGCGAGGCCGACCTGATCGAAGAGGTCGCCCGCATCGCCTCGTTGGCCAAGCTGAAAGGCGCGCCCCTTCGTCGCACCGTACCTGGCGTGCCAAAGCCGATCCTGACCCCGCTGCAAACCCGCGAAAAGACCGCGCGGCGCACCCTGGCCAGCCTGGGTTACAATGAATGCGTCACCTACAGCTTTATCGACCAGACTTCGGCGGCGCTGTTCGGCGGCGGTAGCGATGCGGTGCAGATCGACAACCCGATCTCATCAGAGATGAGCCACCTGCGCCCTGACCTTCTGCCCGGCCTTCTGGCCGCTGCCGCCCGCAATCAGGCACGCGGCTTCATGGATCTGGCGCTGTTCGAAGTTGGCCCCGCCTTTCAGGGTGGTGAGCCGGGCGAGCAGCATCTGCAGGCAACCGGCCTGCTGATCGGCGCCGCCGCCGCACGCGATCCTCATGCCAGCCGCCGGATGAATGACCTTTACGACGCCAAGGCCGATGCCGAAGCGGTTCTGGCCGCCATTGGCGCGCCGGCAAAGGTGCAGATCACCCGAAAGGCCGCCTCTTGGTGGCATCCCGGTCGCTCGGGGGTGATCGGTTTGGGACCGAACACGCTGGCCACTTTCGGCGAGGTGCATCCGCGCGTGTTGGCGGCCATGAATGTCAAAGGCCCCGCCGTGGCCTTTACCGTCCTGATCGCATCAGTGCCGCAGCCCAAGGTGAAAAGCCCGACCCGCCCGGCCCTGACCAGCAGTGATCTGCAGGCGGTGGACCGCGATTTCGCCTTTGTGGTCGATGCCGGGGTTGAGGCGCTGACGGCGGTGAACGCCGCCCTGGGTGCCGACAAGACGCTGATCGACAGCGTTCGGGTCTTTGACCAGTTCACCGGTGACAAGGCCGAGGCACAGATGGGCGCAGGCAAGAAATCCATCGCCCTGACCGTGCGCCTGCAGCCCACGACCGCAACCCTGACCGAGGCCGAGATAGAAGCGGTTTCAGCCAAGGTGGTGGACAAGGTGACCAAGGCCACAGGTGGCTGCCTACGCCAGTAACGCGCCGATTTCTTGCAAGAAATCGCATTGGACCCTTTGAAGGGTCCAGCCCGGAGTTTTCAAAAACTCCGGTGCCCTCAGGCCGCCATCAGCACCTTGGCCTCATACCGGCGCAAGGTGGGGCGGGCTGACGCATAGCTGATGCCCCTGGCCAGAGCAGGAAACAACCGGAACAATTCGTCCCGCACCGCTCCGTCCAGCCCCGCCAACGTGCGGTCTCCGGGCTGGAAACTCTCGCTCCAGGTGCCGTCTGACAGAACGACTTCATGCTGATCGAACAGCAGATGCAGATAGGTCACTTCGGTTTCAGCAGCCAGCGCGATCCCAGGCAGATGGGTCAGATGCTCGGCCCTGACCAACACCTCATCCGCTCCGAACAGCAGTTCGGCCCGCGGTCCGGTCACCAGCATGCGGTGCTGACGGCTGACCCGCATGTCACGCACCGGCAGCCCCACGCCCAGCGCGCCCGCCTTTATCAGCACCGGCTGCAAGCTGGATTCGGCCAACAGATGGGCGCGCGTCAACGGCTTGCACCCCACCCAGCGCAGCTCTTGGGGCCCATGATCGCGCGTCATCACCCGATCACCGATGCGCAGATCCTGCACGGGTTTTTCACCCGTCTCACAGGCGATCATGGTGCCGGGGGTGAAACACGGCACCACCGTCTCGATATTGCTAAAGGTGATGGTCCCGGTGGGCATGCCCAGCCCGTTGTAGAATGTGACCACCCCGTTCTCGGGGTTCAGCGGGTCATAGACCACGCTTAGCGGGCCCAGCCCGGTCAGGTCCAGAACGTCAACCTCACCAATGCCTTCGCCGCCATTGATGGTATCGGCGATGTGGCCATAGAAAACATCATTACCACTGCCGCCGGTCACCTGCGCCGCGGTGCCGCCGGTATAGGTATTGTTGCCGTCACCACCGAACAACGTGTCACCGGCACCTGCCAGCAACGTGTCATCGCCATCCCCGCCATACAGCACATCGGCCCCAAGGCCGCCGGACAGCACGTCATTGCCGTCGCCGCCATACAGGACGTCATTGCCTGTGCCGCCATCCAGGCTGTCATTGCCGTCATCGCCGCTCAGCGTATCATCGCCGCTGCCGCCCAGAACCGTGTCATTGCCCGTCCCGCCATAAAGCGAGTCGTCGCCACCACGGCCATTCATCGAGTCATTGCCCGCGCCGCCATAAAAGACGTTGGTAAAGACGTCACCGGTCAGGCCGACCTGATCAAACCCGATCAGCGTGTCATCAAAGGCGGACCCGATGATGCCATCCACGCCTTGCAGCACATCGCCCTGCGCATGCCCGCCCGACGCCGTCCAATTGGTCAGGTTGACATTCACCGCCGCGTTCGAGGCGCTGTAGTCCAGAACGTCCAACCCCTCGCCACCGGTCAGCGTATCTGCGCCGGCCCCTCCGACCAGGGTGTCGTCCCCAGCTCCGCCATAGATCTGGTCGTTGCCGTTGCCGCCCGACAGGTAGTTCGCGCCCGCATCGCCAGTCAGCGTGTCGGCACCTGCGCTACCCAGAATGTTCTCTATACCTGACAGCGTATCGCTGGCGGCATCGCCGCCACTGCCAGAGCCGGTGGCCAGATTGACATTCACCGCCGAGGATGAGGCCGAATAATCCGCCGTATCAATCCCCGCGCCGCCAACCAGAGAGTCGCCCCCCGTGCCACCCGCCAGCGTGTCGTCGCCATCACCGCCGTCCAGCGTATCGGTGCCAGCACCGCCATATAGCGCGTCATCACCCAGACCGCCGGACAGGCTGTTGGCATTGCCATCACCGGTCAGTGTATCAGCATAGGCCGAGCCGATCAGATATTCGATTCCGGTCAGGGTATCGCCCTGCGCGTCCCCCCCACTGCCCAGACCCGAGGTCAGGTTGACCGCCACCCCCGCGCCAGAGCCGGAATAATCCGCCGTATCCGTGCCGCTGCCGCCGTCCAACAGATCACCGCCGACACCACCGACCAAAGTATCGGTGCCGCCTCCGCCATACAGAGAATCCGCACCCGCACCGCCATCCAGCAGGTTCGACCCCGACGACCCGGTCAGCACATCACCGTAGCCAGAGCCCGAAAGATTTTCGATAGAGACCAACGTATCGCCCTGGGCATCGCCGCCCAGACCCGTCCCCGTGGTCAGGTTGACCGTGACTCCCGCGCCCGACAGCGCGTAATCAGCCGTGTCGGTGCCACTGCCGCCGTCAATGCGATCGGAACCCGTGCCTCCATCCAGCCAATCGTTGCCATTGCCACCATAAAGCGAGTCATTGCCCGCGCCACCGAACACGGTGTCATCGCCGCTGTTCGCCTTGATGGTGTCATTCCCGGACAGACCTGAAATCAGGTCCGCGCCGGATGTGCCGGTCAATGAATCATTGCCGCCCGACCCGTTGATCGTCGCCACTGCCTGTGCCTGCCTCATCTGCCGCAGGGTTCAGGCCCCGCGTGTTTTGCCCTTGCAGAATTGCGGTCAAATTGTGGCGAAATTTAGACAAGCACGGCGAAACCACCGAAATCGCACGAGTCTTTCGCTGATCTCAACCGTGTTTGTGTGGGCCACCTACCGGCGCGGTTTGCCCCGCCAGGTGCCCAGCCAGGCTGTGAACCGGCCCCAGACGCCCTTGACCTCGGATGCCGCAGCGTCGGCGCGGGCGTCTACCTGATCCCAGGCGTCGCCCGCCCGGTCCATTGCCGGATCCACCATCCGTTCGCGGAATTGCAGCCACATTCGCCGGATCATCAGGATCACAAAGGCCATGAAGGCCAGAATGATGATGTTGATCCACGGGATCAGCCGCACATCCGGACCCGCCACCGGGGTGATCTTTACCGCGTTGGGAAAGATTGAGATCGCCGGAATCCGCCAGCCGTAATGCGTGACCGCCACCCATTCCGGCGCCTCTTTGGACGACTTCGCATTGGTCGCCTCTGCCTGCAACGTGCTGGAATCCCACTTGAAATAAGGGGGCCAGACCCAACCGGTATCTTCATTGCGATAGACCATCACCGACTCTCCGTCGGGATACACCGCCTCAATGAAGCGGATATCGCGATTGACCGAGTTTTCGGCCCCCGTCCCGGTGTCTTCGATCGAATAGAACATCCAGTTCGACCCGATCGGCGTCAGCTTGTTATAGGTATTGATCACCCGCACGATGTCGCGCTGCGGCAGGGTGTAGTGCAGGAACAGGCCCACGATCAGCACCAGAAGGATGCGAAAGCTCCATTTCATCTTCGTCCACATCGCGTTGCCCCTACCAGTTCACGAAAGAGATGATGACCACAAAGACCACCATCGGAATGATATAGATTAGCCAGAGCAGCTTTCTTTTCAGCCCCGCCTCATAAGCCCGCATACCCCCTTCGATCCAGAGGTCGCGGTCGCCCTGCATCTCTTCGGCCACCCAGCGTTTCTCCAGTTTTTCCCGCCGGACCGACCGCGAGTAGATGCCCACAACAACGTAGATCACCGTCAGCCCGATCAGGGTAACAACCCCCAGCCTTAACCACCCCAAGATCATTCTTGGCTCCCTTTTTGGCCCCATGGGTTGGCGACAGCCGTCCCGCCCCAAGGCCCCACCACACCGCGCATCTGCGACGAGGGCCGGGGCCCGCGCTCCATCTCGGGCCGCTGTAATTCATCCATTTTTGGCTCGGACCCGAACAATGCCTCACGCGCACCCTCGCGGTCCACCTGATATTCCCGCGCCAGAAAATCGGCGACATAGGTTTTCTTGGCTTCGGACCAGCCCGCATAGGCCTGATAGAACCGCTCCTTATGGGTGATGAACATCTGCCGCACATCCATTGGGGCCAGTTCGGCCAACAACATGTTGACCAGATCGCGGTCTTTGCCGGCTTTGGCTCGCAAGGTGTAGAAATACGCCGGATGCTCGGAGTTGATCTTGGGCCAGTCCCCGGCCCCTTCCACCCAGGCCAGCATCGCCGCCAGCCCCAAAAATTCCGCAGGCAGCGCCGATCCCAACCGGTAGGCCAGCTTGCGCAACTCGGTCCGGCGACCATCGCCAACCTCAATCCCCAGCGTATCCGCCGCATCAACCAGGATGAAATCCATCTTCTGGCGCAGGATCGCCCCCGCATTCGCTCCCCGCGCCTGCACGATGGGTTCCACCAGCTGGTTGCGATCCAGCCAGTCGGCAATCTGGTTACGATTGGTGAAATCCATCACCTGCCCGATCGGCACCTTGCCCAGTGAATCCCAGCCCAGACAGGAAATCGCCGCCGGAAACTGCACATCGCGGAACACATAGATCCCGCCGAAAAAGCTGGTCCAGAAATTCCCGGTCTCGAATGTCATGGCGGGCAAGGCGATCGGCACCCGCGTTACATCGCCGGTTTTCGTGGCCAGCCCGACCATGTCAGCAATCAGCGCCTCATCCCGCCAGCCGTCTGGCTCGCGCCGGAACCGTTCGATCAGGGTCGCCAGCTTGCCCGCATCGGCGACATGGCCGCCAATCGTATCGGCCTCAACTGTCACCTGCCGGATGTCGAACAGCTTGGCGGGCGCGTCCACCGCATAGACAGAACCCTGCAATTCCCCGGCGACCGCATCACGGGCGGTCAGCGCAAACAACTGCGCCTCATTGGTCTGGATGAACTCGGTCAGAATTCCCCGGCTGGTCGAGAATTTGATATTCAACAGCGGCGCCTCTTTTTGCGCCGTGCTTAACAGGATGAACTGCCGGTTCGCCCCGGTGGGGTTCAGATACAAGGGATCATTCAATTCATCACCGATCTCGGGGGAATACCCCGAAAGGTCGATATGAAAATCCGTCAGCTTGGTCTGTTTGCCGCACAGATGCTGCATCGCCCGGTTATAGCGGGCGATCAACTGGGGCGAGGACACCTCGACGAGGTTGCCAAACATCAGGCCTTTTTCGATCAGACGTTTCACGGCTTGGCCCTTTGCTTTCGTCCC
>JBATPI010000096.1:0-1694 GCA_049291415.1 Paracoccaceae bacterium
GTGATGTATCCCGGTCTGTTGCCGCGCGACCCGGCCCGCGTGTTGTCGCCGGCGCGGGCGGGGGCCGATCGCTGGCTGGACGCTGACTACGGGCTGATGGCGTTTGCGCCGGCCCGGATGGATCTGCCGCCCGGCATGGGTCCGCCGCATATCCGGCTGGACCGCGCCGCCGAATTCCTGATCGGGGATCGCCTGTGATCCTCTCCGCCGCCACCCCCGCCGATGCCGCCGCCTTGGCTCAAATCCTCGGCGACTGGCTGCGCAATGCCGGCTGGATCCCGGTGCTGCATGACCGCGCCGAGGATCTGGGCTTTGTCACGCGCATGATCGCATCTCACCACGTTCTGGTCGCGCGAAACCCCACCCCCTTTGGCTTTATCGCCGTCAAACAAGGCGACATCGCGGGCTTCTACGTCGCAGCCCCCCACCGGGGCCAAGGCATCGGCAAAGCCCTTCTCGACGCGGTAAAAGTCGATGAGCCTCGCCTTGCCCTTTGGACTTTTCAGGCCAATAGCCGCGCCATCGCCTTCTACACCCGCGAAGGATTTGTAGAATTGGAACGCACCGACGGCAGCGGCAATGAAGAACACCTGCCCGACGTCCGCATGATCTGGAGGCGCGCCGAATGACCGAAACCCGCCCGCCGCCAAAACCCTATCTGCAGGAAATCGACGATCCGTCCGCGCCGGAGGCCGACCCCGCCGCAGCGCCCTTGCTCCTTGATGATATCCCGCTTGAAGGCCGGGCCGTGCTGGCCGCCGCGCGCATTGCTTCGGCCCGGCCGACGGGTCTGTGGCGCTTTGCACTTTGGGCCTTTGGCGCGCTGTTCACCTTCTGGCTGTCGGTCTCGGCCTATGCTTTCGTGACGAGCCTGTTGCTGGCCAACCCCGTGCTGGGATGGCTGGCCTTTGTTCTGGTGTCGCTGGCGGTGCTGGCCGCCCTGGCGCTGGCCTTCCGCGAATGGGCGGCCTTTGCGCGGCTGGCCCGGCTGGACAGCTTTCGCCAGCAGTCCGGTCAGGCGCTTGCCACCGCCGATGTGGCCCTTGCGCGGCGCGTGGTCGCCAACCTGACCCGGCTTTATGCCGCCCGTCCCGATACTGCCTGGGGCCGCGCCCGCCTTGCCGAACGCCAGGCAGAGGTGATGGACGCCGACGCGCTGGTGATGCTGGCCGAAACCACCCTCTTGGCCCCGCTTGATGCGCGCGCGGTGGCCGAAATCGAAGCCGCCGCCGTGCGCGTGGCATTGGTGACGGCGCTGGTGCCGATGGCGTTGGCCGATGTGGCGGCCGCGCTTTACTCAAACCTGCGCATGATCCGCCGCATTGCCGAGATCTATGGCGGCCGCTCTGGCAGCTTCGGCAGCCTTGGCCTGTTGCGCCGGGTGTTTGCCTATCTGATCGCGACCGGAGCGGTCGCTTTGGCCGATGATATGATCGGCTCTGTCGCCGGGGGGGGAATCCTGTCGAAACTCTCGCGCCGCTTTGGCGAAGGGGTGGTCAATGCCGCCCTGACCGCCCGTATCGGCATCGCGGCAATGGAGCTGTGCCGTCCCTTGCCCTTTGCCGCCGAAAAAAGGCCCGGAGTCTCTGCCCTGACCAGCCGCGCGCTTGCGGGGCTGGTCCCCCGGCGCGGCAAGGAACCAGAGGCAGAGTAAGGGGGCGCTGCCCCCTCGGCCTTCGGCCTCACCCCCCGAG
>JBATPI010000097.1:0-25053 GCA_049291415.1 Paracoccaceae bacterium
TGAATGGCGGAGCGGGGGCGGACAGCTTCTATCACGCCGGTGTTTTTGATCATGGCAGCGACTGGGTGCAGGACTACAACGCGGCCGAGGGCGACATTCTGACCGTGGGTCTGGCCGGGGCCACCCGGGCGCAGTTTCAGGTGAACTTCAACACCACGCAGGGTGCCGGAGCCGCTGGAGTGGGCGAAGCCTTCGTCATTTACCGCCCGACCGGGCAGATCCTGTGGGCCTTGGTCGATGGTGCCGATGACGCCCATATCAACCTGAATATCGGCGGGCAGATCTACGATCTGCTGGCGTAAGCCGGGGCAGACAGCGCGGCCCCGCTTTGGGGCCGCGACGAAAAGGCACTGAAAGGCCCATGAATTTAAAAGATTCATTTTGACGAAGCTGATAGGCTGGGGCATCACAAGCGGATGCGGTTTATGGGTGCAGCCTGCGGAATTCTGATCGTCGGAGCCAGTCTTGCCGCGGCAGCAGGCGGGCCGGATACGACTGCCTGTGCGTTGTCGTTCGATGACAGCGGCCTTGCCCGGTTGCAGGTCGCGCAGCCCGTAGAGGCCAGTGTCAAAACGCTGTGCGGGGAATTGCGCCGAGTCATGGAAGATCGGCCCGCCCTGGCCGCGGCCCTGGCCCGGCATGACGCGCAGCTTAGCCTGCATGTGCAGACACCCCGCCCCAACCGCATGGTTGTGCAACTGATCCTGCATGCCGACGGCCGCGACCTGCCGGGTGAGCCGCTGACCCTGAACCAGATCGATGGCGGCACGACAGCCTTTGATTCGGCAACCTTGAACCGCCTTGTCCGACACCTTGTTGACGCGCCCCAGATCCAGACATTCAGCCAAAAGCCCTGACCCCGGTCAGGCCATTTTCAAAAGGCCTTTCAGATGAGCATCAATTTCACCGCCCTGCGGCCCTCTGGACCGGATCAGAGTAATTCCGCATCGGCCAACACCTATGCCAGCCTGATCGAAAGCACCGATGCGGCCTCCAGCACCGCCACCACCTACTCAATGGGTTTGGGCGACACGTTCAGTGGCGGATATGGCACCCTTACGGATACAGATTGGGTGCGCGTGCAGCTGGTGGCCGGGCAGGCCTATACCTTTACCCTGACCTCACCCGTGGCTGACACCTATCTGTACCTGCACAATGCCGCAGGCGCGGTGATCGCGCAGGATGATGACAGTGCCGGCAATCTGAATTCGCGGCTGACCTTTACCGCGACCACGACCGGCACCTACTATCTTGAGGCGTCGCAATGGAGTGACTGGGCCAATATCACCAGCTATGCGCTGACGATGAGCAGCCCTACGGTCTGGACGCCCAACCAGATGGCCGATCAACTGGTCAACGGCTATTGGGAAAGTGACGGCGATCTGGCGCGTGATTTCAATGTGGCGGCCGGGGGCACGATCACGGTGAACCTGTCGGCGATCAGCGCCCAGATGCAAACCCTGGCCCTGCGTGCCTTGCAGGCCTGGACCGACACCACCGGCCTGCGGTTTACCCAAATGACGGGGGCCGCACAGATCGAGTTCCGCGATGACGCCGGTGACTTTGGCCCCGACGCCTATTCTGATAGTGTTACCGATGTTGCCGGCAACATCCTCAGTTCCTTTGTGAACATCGATCAGGATTGGCTGGATTCGTCGGGCACCGGTTTCAACAGCTATACCTACCAGACCTATATCCATGAAATCGGCCATGCGATCGGTCTGGGTCATGCGGGCAATTACAATGGCAGCGCCACCTATGGTGCCGATAACAATGCGATCAATGACAGCTGGCAGCTGACAGTGATGTCGTATTTCGACCAAGAGGAAAATACCTATATCAACGATACCCGCGCCTATATCATCACCCCGATGCTGGCCGATATCATCGCCATGCAGACGATGTACGGGCTGACCAATCAGCGCGTTGGCGATACCACCTATGGCGAGAATTCCAATGCTGGAACGGTTTATTCCATGTTCTCGCAATTCAACACCGATTCAGACCCTGGCAATTCGGTTGCGATGACGGTGATTGATGGCGGCGGAATCGATACGTTTGATTTCCACTCGGACACCCGGAACCAGCGGATAGACTTGCGGGCCGAGACGGTTTCGGATGTCTATGGCGATCTGGGCACGCTGACCATTGCACGCGGCACGGTGATTGAACGGCTGTTGGCCGGATCGGGCAACGACACGCTGACCGGCAATGACGCCGCAAACACCATCTCGGGCAATGGCGGTAATGACGTGATCACCGGCAATGCGGGCAATGACACGCTGAATGGGGGCGACGGCGGTGACACGCTGAATGGCGGGGTGGGCAATGACCACCTTTTTGGCGGATCCACCAATGCCGATATCCGCGATGTGATCTATGGCGGCGATGGCAATGACAACATTGACGGCGGTGCGGGCAATGATGATCTGAACGGCGGCAATGACAATGATACCGTGATTGGCGGGCTGGGGTCGGACACGGTCATCGGGAATGATGGCAATGACGTGCTGGGCGGGTCTGGTGGGTCCGACATCATGTTCGGCAATGCCGGCAATGACGTGTTGAATGGCGGTTTCGGCTATGATCGGCTGAATGGCGGGGCCGGGGCGGACAGTTTCTTCCACGCCGGTGTGTTCGATCATGCCAGCGACTGGGTGCAGGATTACAACGCGGCTGAGGGCGACGTGCTGACCTGCGGTCTGGCCGGGGCCACCCGGGCGCAGTTTCAGGTGAACTTCAACACCACGCCGGGTGCCGGAGCCGCTGGGGTGGGCGAGGCCTTCGTCATCTACCGGCCCACCGGTCAGATCCTGTGGGCGCTGGTCGATGGCGCCGATGATGCGGTGATAAACCTGCAGATCGGCGGGCAGGTCTACGATCTGGTCTAGCAACACAGGTTGCGCTGTCAGACCAGGGTGGTCGTCAGGGCGTTTTCGGCAAAGAACGCCTTCATCTCGGTATGGCAGGCGGCGATGCGGCGGTTGGCCTCGACCCAGTCATGCTCCAGCATGCAGGTCACGGGGTTGGCAAATGGCGCGCTGACATCCTGATAGGGCAGCCCGTAAAGGTGGTAGAATTCGGTCAGACGGCTGTCGTAGACATAGTAAAAGCATGGCGCCCCCTGCAGCAGCGCCACCATGTTGCCGTGGAAACGAAAGCCGATGATGGCATCCAGATCGCGCGCCTTGGCCAGCCATTCCTCTATGCTTTGCACGCTGACCATATGGGCGATCAGATCATAGGGGGTAAAGCCGGGATTGGGTTCCGAATTTGACATCGCGCGGTGAATGGCCTCAGCCGCCGCAACCCGGCGGCCAAAGCCCAGCGTGCGGTCGGCCACATTGTATTCGGCCATGACACCCTGTTCGAACAGCGCCACAGTGCGCGCATTTCGCAGGGCAAAGGCAAAGGCATGGCCATGCATCCGCCGCGCGGCCACCGGATCGTGGCAAAAGATGTTGCGCGCAAGGCCGGTGTGCAGTGACAGGCCCAGACGCCGCTCTGGCCGGGTCAGCATTTCGGGCAGGCGCACCTGCGGGCAGGTCAGCGTGTAGAACATCGACGGGCAGCCGGTGACACGGATGTTGCGCCCGCCCAGCCGTGCCACCACCTCGGCGGTGAAGGCACCGCGCACCGAGATGCTGGCGCCGCGATCGTTCAGCCGGGCGATGAAGTTGCGCGCGCCGGCATTGCTGTCCAGAAACGTCGGGTCAAGTGTTGGGTTCTGCGCGCCCAGGCCCACAATGGCCAAGGGGGCGTCGATGGCATCCAGCGTGCGGTTGGCGGCGGAAAAATCGAACTGGTTGTGCAGATAGGTTGACCCACGCACCACCGCCCGGTCGGCCTGCACCGCCCGCGTCTCACCAAAGCCGATGCGGGTGGTCTGCCCCATATCCAACAGCCGCAGAAGCGCGATGCATACCAGCATGTCGCCGTAATTCGGCTTCCAGTTAGAGGTCCGCATATCAGGCCATGTGGTCAGCGCACCGGTTTCGACATGGTTGAAATGAACAAGTGCGGTCTGCATCGGGGCCTTTTACGCAAGAAAGGGTGGGAAGGGCGGGCAACCCTAGCGGCAGGACCGCAGCCTTGCAACATGGGATGGCTTGTGGTCTTACCGGGGCCTTGGGTTTTGTAGCAGACGGATTTGGATCATGCTTCAGCTGTGCCGTTTTGTGCCCGGTCTGGCCTACAGGCTGAAACTCGATCCCGGTGGGTCGGTGTCGCTGATCGGGGAAAACGGGGTGGATATCCTGTTTTACGCCCAGTTTCGCGTCGATGCGGGTGAGGCCGGGCATATCGTGCTGAATTCCGCCATCGACCGGCAATGGCAGGCCGAACAGGCGTTGCCCCTGGCCCCGCGCCCCGTGTCAGAGCCGCCGCAAAAACCGCTGCCCTGCGACATCGTGCTGCGCTTTGCCGGGTCGGTGCTGGAGGTGCAGCTTGACGGTATTTGGCACCCGTTTGACCGCTTTGACCAAAAGCGCTGCTCTGCCGTGGCCTTTGTGCGCCTGCACTGGGCGCATGATCCTGATGCCGCCCTGATCTGGCGGGGGGAGACTTTGGACGCCGCCCTGATCGGGATTGAGGCGCATCTACTGCACCGCCGGATGGATGATCTGGACCGGCGCATGGGGGCGCGGGATGACCGCTGACGCCCGCTGCCACGCCACCATCGCGATCTGCACCTATAACCGGCTGCGCACCCTGCCCGCGACGTTGCAGGCGCTGTCGATGCTGCGCGGGCCCTACAGCTTTGAAGTGCTGGTGGTGAATGGCCCGTCGGATGACGGCACTGCGGCGTATCTGGCGGGTTGCCCCGGCATCCGCGTGCTGGACAACCCCGACACCAATCTGGCAATTTCGCGCAACATCGCCATTGCCAATGCGGCGGGCGATTTCATCGCCTTCATTGACGATGACGCCATCCCCGAGGCCGATTGGCTGACCCTGATCCTGGACAGTTTTGCCGCCGATCCGGGGCTGGATGCCATCGGTGGGTTCATCCGTGATGCCAATGGCATCAGCTTTCAGGCGCGCTATGTGTTTTGCGATGTCTTCGGCACCGGATACCCCTGCGACAACCCTGATTACGCCACCTTTCTGGGGCGTGAAAAGCGGCTTTATTCCAGCCTGACCGGCACCAATGTGGTGTTCCGCGCCACGGCGCTGCGCGATCTTGGTGGCTTTGATGAAGCATTCGCCTATTTTCTGGACGAAACTGATGTGAACAAGCGGATGGACGATCAAGGCCTGCGCATGGCCGTGATCCCGCAGGCCGAGATCCATCACAAATACGCCCCCTCGCATCTGCGCGGAGACACGCGGATTCCCACCAACATGCTGCCGATTGCCCGTTCAATCGCATATTTCGCGATGACCCATGCGGCACCGGAGCTGGGTTGGGTGGCGGTGTCAGACCGGCTGAAGGACTTTTACCGCAACGAATTCGGCTGGAAGGCCGATCTGGTATCGCAAGGCAAGATCTCGCCTGCCGTATTTGACGGGCTGATGCGGCAGACCAAAGCCGGCATCCTGCAGGGGATCGACCGCTATTTTGACGCGCGCCCCGATGCGGCGGCACAGGCCGCGCGGCTGACGCGGCATGAAATGCCCAAGCCGCCGGTGCTGCGCCAGATGCGGCCCGATGAGGCGGCGCTGCGGCTGTGCCTGTTCTCACGCGATCATGACCACGCGCGCCAAGGCGGCATTGCCCGCTGGACCCGGCTGGTGGCCGAAGGGCTGGCGGCACGCGGCCATGAGGTGACCGTGATCGGTGAGCGCGATGCCACCCGTGATCAGGATTATTGTGACTATACCCCGCAAGGCTTCTGGAGCCACAATCTGCATGATCCGGGCGGCGCCCCGGCCGAGGGCGATTGTCTGGGCCTGCCGCCTGGTCTGGCTCGCGCCGCGCAGAACCGTCTGGCCGAGTTTCGCCGCGTGATGCCACGCCGCCGTTTTCAGGTGGCCAGCACCCCGATCTGGGATGTCGAAGGCGCTGCCCTGATCGGCGCGGGCGATGTGCCCAATGTCCTTAGCCTGCACACCTGCGCGGGGCTGATGCTGCAATCCAAACCCGAATGGCGCGAGAATCAGGCGTTCTACCACGGCCATGTGCTGCGGGTGATCGGGGCCGAGATTCAGGCCCTGCGTCGCGCCGATATGATCCTGGCCAATTCGCAGGCCATCCTGCGCGACATATCCGACATCTACGGGCTGGATCTGTTTACCCTGCCGCATGTCGTGGTGCCGCATGGGATCGAAGACATCTCCCACCCCGAAGGTGTGCTGGAGGCGCGGATTGCCGCCGCAGCCCCCCTGCGCATCCTGTTCCTTGGCCGGATTGAGACACGCAAGGGCATTGGCCATCTGGTGCCAGCCTTGCAGGCGCTTTTGGCATCGGGGCGCGATGTCCGGGTCGATATTGTCGGCGAAAAGGTGGATGACGCCAATATGGCGCTGTTGCAGGGGCTGCTGGACGGCTGGC
The DNA here is from genome assembly GCA_049291415.1 of Paracoccaceae bacterium. GTDB lineage: Bacteria > Pseudomonadota > Alphaproteobacteria > Rhodobacterales > Rhodobacteraceae > Pseudogemmobacter. The sequence continues at coordinate 6,494 of JBATPI010000097.1, forward strand.
CCGGGCATGTCACCTGGCACGGGTTTCTGCCGCAGGCGGGAATTGATGCGCTGATGCGGGCGGCCGATATCTTTGTGGCGCCATCGCTGTATGAATCCTTTGGCCTGATCTATGTCGAGGCGCAGCGCTATGCCCTGCCATCGGTCGGCTTTGCCGCGGGCGGCGTGCCCGAGGTGGTGACGGATGGGGTTGATGGCCTGTTGGCCCCTACCGGCAATGATGCGGCGTTGTTTGCCGCCCTGGCGCAACTGGTCGATGACGCCGATTTGCGCCACCGCCTGTCAGGCGGCGCGCGCGCCAGCTATGAGCAGCGCTTTGGTCTGGGGCTGATGGCCGAGCGGCTGGAGACGGTTTACCGCGACGCGGCGGCATCGGGGCGGCGGCATGGCTGACGGATTTGATCCGGCGCGGCGACGGGCGATCTTTGCCGAGGCGGTCCGGCAGGCGGATATCACCCGGTCAGTGATCGTGACCGGTTCGTTCCGGGCAGGGACCAGCTTTGTCTGCACAATGTTGGGCAACAACGGCCTGCCCGGCACCGATCAGGAACGCTTTGGCGGCTTTTGGCAGGCCGGGCCGGACAAACCGGAAGCCGCGTTCCAGGATCGCGTGTCCGAGATCCTGTCCACGGCCCAGCATGGGATCTTTACCGCCAAGCTGATGTGGCCGCACCGCAATTTTCTGGCCCAGGCGCTGGGATTTGCGCGCGCCGACAGCGCCGCCTTTGCCGCCATCTTTCCCGATGCGCGCTGGATCGACATCCGCCGCCGCGACAAGTTTTCTCAGGCCATCAGCTTTTGGAAAGCCAAGCTGACCGACCGCTGGCATGTCTATGCCGATGAGGCAGAGCCGCAGGTGACCTATGATTTCAAGGCGATCCGCGCGGCCTTTGTCGAATTGTCGGCGCATGACCTGTTGTGGCAGGATTTTCACGATCAGGCCGGCACCGCAGCAAACTGCATTGTCTATGAGGATTTTCTGGCCGATGTTGACGCGGGCCTGGGCGCTCTTTTGGCCGCTCTGGGCCCGGATCACCGCCATAACACGCCACCCCTGACCGCCAGCACCCGGTTGCGCCGTCAGGGCAATGACCAGTCGCAGGCGATCCGCGACAGATTTCTGGCCGATCTGTACAAGACCGGGTTCTGACCCCGCCCCTTGACCGCAGAGCCGAAGGTTCTCATGATGTTCCGCCAATGGAATGGGCTGCAAGATAGCCTCTATACCCCGGAAAGGAGGCCGGAGTGACCATGTCTGCAACAAATATCATTGCAAAAACGGCAGCCGTCGATGCCTCGGCCCGGCTGGAGGCTCCGGTGCGGGTTTATGGCTCGGCCTCGATCCGGTCAGACTGTTCGATCGGGTGGTTTTCTTACCTCAACACCCGCAGCGTCCTGCATGAGGGGACATCGGTAGGACGCTATTGCTCGATCGGGCGCGATGCTGAAATCGGCGCGTGGGAGCATCCTCTGACACGGCTTTCGACCAGCCCGGTCAGCTATGGCGTCGCTGTGCATTTTCCCGACCATGCCGACCTCTTTCCCCAGGTGCCGTTGGACCGGCCGCTGACCACGACCATCGGAAATGATGTCTGGATCGGGGCGAATGTCGTTGTGCGGCGCGGGGTCGCTGTCGGGGATGGCGCGGTGATCGGGGCGGGTGCCTTTGTCACCCGCGATGTGGCGCCCTATCAGATCGTGGGTGGCACCCCCGCGCATCTGATCCGCCCGCGCTTTGCACCCGACGTGGTGGCCGAGTTGATGGCCTTGGCCTGGTGGGATCTTGATCCCGCCGTTTTGGCCACGGTGCCCTTTGATGATATGGACCGCGCCTTGGCCGCGCTGCGCGCGATACGCGGGCAGGGGGCTGCGACCGGGGGCGATGCGGTGAAAGGCGCCGGGCGCTCGGCGGGAACTGCCGCGCTGCAGGCGCTGATTGATGCGGTGCCCGCCCATCCGCGTCGTGCGCCTGATGCCGCCCAGCAGACCTTTGCCGCGTTTCTGCGGGACAAGCTGTTTGATGCGGATGCGCCTGATCCATTGATCGCGCTGTTGCAAGATGAGGCGTCACGGCTGGAAACCCGTTATGATGCCACGGATCCCAACGCTATCGTGGCGCTGAACACAAAGCTTGCGCATGTGATAGAGATGGTCACGCTGCGCCCCGATCCGCAGGCCCCGCTGTCAAGGGATCTGCGCCAAATGGTGCTGGAGATCATGCGCCGCTAAAGCAAAAGGTGGCCGATGATCGTGACACATCCGAAAATAGCCACGTTGCTGCCTGAATGGGCGCTGTTTCAGGGGTTTTCCCTGATCCTTGAGGGGCGGCAGCCTGACGGCGGGCCCTTTTCGCCGGATGCGGCCACTGCCGGAACCCTGGCGCGGATAGCGGCGATGCTGCAAGAATTCGGCCATGACAGGCTGATGCGGGGGCTGCTTTTGTGCCTGTTGCCGCCTGAAACCCATCATGTCACCTTTGCCGACCTGCTGCATCAGGGCCAGCTCGGGCAGGTGCAAGCGGGCGCGAAAGAGCAGCTTGCCCAGACGCTGCAGTCGGCCGACGGTGGCGCGCTTTTGCGCCACATCCTGCACGAGGAGGGACCGGCGCCGGGTGCCCCTCTGGCGCTGCGCATCGGCGGTCTTACCCGACTGGGCGGGTCTGTTGCGGCGCTGACGCTGCAGCCGCTGCCGGCGGAAACAGGGCCAGACCCCTGGCCCGCGGCTCTGGGCTGGCGGGCGCGGGTTCTGCAGCGGGTTACGGCGGCAACAGGTCTGCAACCACCGCCCTTTCGCCCCCATCTGACGCTGGGCTATTTCGCCAATCCGGGTCTGGTGGCCGAAGACAATGCCACGCTCGCCGCACTGTCAGTGGCGGTAGAGGCGCAAGTGCGCGGGGCGGTGCTGTCATGGGCGGGGGTGGGGCTATACCGGTTTGCCTCGATGGCGCAGTTTTGCCGGCTTGCCGGACTAACGCCTTGACGCCGCGGCCCCGGGGTTCCATCGGGTAAGCTGAATTCTACGAAAAGGATTGCCCACCATGGCGATAGACGCGGTATTCACCTGGGTGGATGGAGATGACCCCACCTTTCGCGACGCGCGTGAGGGGCTGGCCGAGTTCACCCCGCCCGAGCCTTTGGAGAAATGGCGCAGCCAGTCGGAATATACCGGCGTGAATGAGGCGCGCGAAAATCCAACCGTGTCTGCCGCGCAGACCGAGGGCCGATTTCGCAACATGGATGAATTGCGCTATGCCTTGCGCGCGATTGAGGCCTATGCCCCCTGGATCGACAAGATCTTCGTCCTGACCAATGGCCAGGTGCCCGACTGGATCGACACGACAAACCCGCGCCTGCGCATGGTCAGCCATGCCGAAGTGTTTGCCGATGCAGGGTGCCTGCCCACCTTCAACTCGAACGCCATCGAATTGCAGATGCACCGCATTCCGGGGCTGTCCGAGGAATTCGTGTATTTCAACGATGATTTCTTTCTGGGTCGCCCGGTGACGCCGGATGATTTCCGCCAGCCGGACGGGCGCTATAACCTGTTTGTCGAACAGGGCCGCGGGCTGCCGTTGCATATGGTGGACCGGTCGCTGACCGGACATATGTGGGCCTATAACCATACCCTGATCCAAAGCCGGTTCGGCAAGAAACAGGGGCGGTTGCAGTTTGCCCATACGCCGCAGATGTACAGCCGCAGCCTGCTGATCGAGATGCAGGCCCTTTGGCGCGAGGAATGCCGGCTGACCGCACAGCACAAATTCCGCACGCCTTTTGATGTGGCGCTGCGCATCCTTTACACGGCCTATGTTTCCGAAGGCGGGCTGGCCGCCCTGACGGCGGATAAAAAGACCAAAGACAGTGGCGAGTTGGCAGCCCAGGGCGCGCTGGTTGAGCTGGCGGATGAGGATTATGTCTTTGTCAAACTGGGCGATGACCGCACGCCCTATATGGACGATATCGCCCGCGTGCTGCACCGCGCCCCCCGGTTCTTTTGTGTGAATGACGAGATCCGCAGCGGTGACCCGGACCGGGACGGTGCGCTGAAGGACATGTTCGCCACATTCCTTGAAACGTGTTTCCCGCAGCCTTCGGCCTTTGAGCGCGTCGCCCCGGCGCAGGTACGGGCCCCTGTTGTGCCGCTGCCAGCCCCTTTGGCCGCGCGTCGCATTGTCTTGCTGTATATTCAGCCCGACACAGCCGAATTGCAGTATCGCCAATCGTCAGAGTCACCATGGCAGCCTTGTGATTTGTCGGTGCTGCCTGCCGGGGCAGAGCTGCGTGGGGCAGAGGGGGCCACGGTAACGGCGCTGTTGCGCCTGCGGATTGAAACCGAGGAAGACTCTCGCCACCCCGAACGCGGCTTTCCGCCTGATCGGCAGCGCACGTGGCCGCTGGACCTTGCCGCCGGTCAAAGCGCCGCGGTGGCCGATCTGCTGACCGGCTGGCATCATGATCTGGCTGTGATGCAGACGCTGGAGGCTCAGGCCGCCCCGGCGCTGGACCACCCCTCGGGCACCGCAATGGCGCAGTTTCTGTGGGCTGACCGTTTGATCCGGGCCGGCCGGGCCGCGGATCACGCCGAGGCTGTGGCACTGGGGCTGGAACGTGCGCTGTTGGGCGGGGTGGACGGCGGTTGGGTCTGTCACCGGCTGGTTCTGTTGGCGCTGCAATGCGGGGCGCCCGATCTGGCCCGCCAGCATGCCATGGCCGCAGTGTCCTGCGGGCCTGAAAGCGGGACGGCGCTGCTGGATCTGGCGGGGCGGCTGGCGGCCACCGGGCAAAAAGCCGAAGCGCTGGCCGTGGCCGAAGGGGTCGCTGCCGATCCGCGCCACCGTGCCGCGGTGATGGAGCTGCGCCACCGCTTGCTGGGGGCCGACGCGATCGGCACGGATGATCTGGATGCGTTGATCGCGGATGAGGCCCCGGATGTGGCGGCGATCCGGCTGTGGTCGCGGATCGCCTTGTTGCGCAAACCGGGCTACGGGGCGGCAGCCCAGGCGGTTTCAGCCCTGATCGCGCGACTAGGCACCAGCACGGACACAGACAGCGCGCCAAAGCTGGCGCAGGCGCATCTGGCGCGGTTCCGCCTGCTGTCGCGCAGCGGCGCGCGGGTGCAGGCCGCGCTGGATCTGCGCGCTGTGCTGGCAACAGACCCGGATGTGGATGATCTGATCGCAGTGGCCGCGGATGAGGCCCGCAGCGGCAATCCGGCGGCCGAGACCAGCCTGCTGGAAGGGCTGCGCATGGCCTTCGCCTGGTTGCCGCAGGTTGATCTGGCCTGGGCCACCATGCAGGTGCGGCGGGGTCAGGCGTCTGCAGAGGTCGATGCCGTGCTGACCCGTGCGCTGGATCAGCATGGAATGCAGGATGCGTCAGACCCCACCGCGCAGATGCAGATGATCCGCGCGCTGATCGCCCTGGGCAGGGCTCCGGCGGTGCAAGATATGGTGGACCATCTGGCCCGCGACCGCACCCGCCTGCCCGAATTGTTGCAGATGTCGCGCGCCCTGCGTGATGAGGGTTGGAAAGCGCCCGCGCTGGATCTGTTGGGCCGGCTGTGTGTGCTATGGCCGCAAGAGGCCGAATTGCAGATCAATTGGGCCGATCAGGCGATTGGTCTGGGCGGTGAGGCCGCACCGATCACAGCGGCGCTGGACGCAGCGGCGCAGGCCGGTGCCGATCCGTTCTGGGTGGGTTATCACCGGCTGCGGCTGCGCCATCTGTCAGGCCGGCAGGATGGGCTGGCCGATCTGGTGGCGCGCATCACGCAAACCGAGGGCCAGGTCGAAGCCCTGCTGCGTCTGGGGCGTGACTGGCGCGAAGGCGGCAATGCCCGGCTGGCGCTGGCCCTGCATGACGGGCTGCGCCAGATCCGCCCCGGTCATGGCCCCGCCGCGATGGCCTGGGCCGATCTGGCACTGGGCCTGGGCGATACCGGATCGGCGGTCGAGGACGCGCTGGATCTGGCGTTGGACCGGGCGCAAAACGGCGCCGGCGATGTCTATTGGACCCGCTATCACCGGCTGCGGCTGTTTCTGGCGCAAGACCGGGCCAGTGTGGCCGAATTGGAATGCAGCGCCATCGCCGCGCTGGGCGGACGGACTGACCCGTTCCGCTATCTGATAGATCAGGCAGATCTGCTGTCGCCCGCCACGCGCGATGGGCTGATGCGTGCATTGGAAGGCGGGGGGCCGTTGCCTTGAATGGCGACATAAGCGCAGATAAACTGCCGGCTGATGTGCAGCAGAGATTTGAAAACGACGGAAGCAAGGGCGCCACTCTCATGGACGATACCAGGGCCGAAACGGCCATGCCACAGTTTGATACCCTATCCTTGCCCGCGCCCGGGCGCAGCTTTCCAATCGCCTTTGTCGATGGCGCCTGCGACGATGACACGCTGTTGCGGCATCATATCCTTGCGCCGATCAAGGCGGCGCTGTTGCCGCAAACCCCGGTTCTTGATCTGGGTCGGGATCAGCCTGCCCCACCCGGGGCATTGCGGGTTTCGCTGTTTCCGAATGTGCCGGGCGATATCCTGATGATGTTCGATCTGGCCGACCGCAACCATTTCCGCCAGTTCGCCGGCGATGGGCGGGCCTATGTCCGCGATTTTCGCAAGGTTCTGGTTCCGGGCAACTGGCTGCGCCGCCACCTGCTGGCGGACAAATCTCTGCATCTGACCGAGAGCGATGTGGTTGCGGTTGGTGCCCCCCGGATTGACCATCTGCGCGCGCTGACTGCGGCCCTGCCCGCAAAACCGGCCGACGCGCCGCTGACCGTGCTGTTTGCCCCGGTGCATGACAACTGGCAGGATCGTCACGGCCAACCGATGTGCCTGCGTGAGGCGATGGCCCCCTATCTGACCATCCTGCACGACAGGGTTGATCTGCGCGTCGCCATTGATGGCCGGAACAAGGATTTCAAGCAGCCCGTAACTGACGATCTGCTGGCTGCCGATATCGTCATCACCGACTACACATCGGTGATGTATGAGGCCTGGGCGCTGGGCAAGCCGGTGATCTTTCCCGGCTGGCTGGGCGCGGCAGAGCGGATCGAGGGCAAAGTGCCGCACTGCGCCGAGGCACAGATCTACCGCGACCGCATTGGCCATCACGCCGACAGTTTCGACTCCCTGCTGGCCTTGCTTGTCCAGGGCCGGTCCTTGCCTCTGGGGCCGGGGGTTGCGGCGTTCATGGCCGATTATCTGGCGAACTGGGCGGACAGTCCGGCAGACGCGCCTTTGTCTGGTCCGGTCGTGGCGCGCCTGCTGGAGCGTCTGGCTGATCCTGAGCGCGCCCTGCGCGAACGCGAAGACCGGGTTGCGCTGGACGCCGCGATTGCCGCGAAAAACTGGGCGACGGCAGAACCGCTGTTGGGCGATTTGCTGCGCACCAACCCCGATGAGGGCGCGCTATATGACAAGCAGGCTGTGATCTTCAACGCGCAGGGCAAGTGGTGGCAAGAGCTGGACGCCCTGGAAACCGCGACCTGCCTGCTGCAGGCCACGCCTGCGCTGTTCAACCGGTTGGGACTGGCGCGCCTGCGCATGGGGCGCACTCAGGGCGCCGGGGCCGCCTTTGCCGAGGCCATCCGGCTGGCCCCTCAAAGGGCCACAGCAGATCTGCACTATCGCATGGGCTATGCCTTTGAAACTGTCGGAACCGACGGGCCTGCGGATCCGCGCCAAAGTGCCGATTCCTATAAGCTGGCCTGTGCGCGTGATCCCAAAAGCGTCGCTGCGCGCTTTGGCCATGGGGCGCTGCATGCCGCCGCCGGGCGCTGGAAAGAGGCGCAGGGCGCCTATCTGGCCCGCCTGACCACGCAGACGCTGGACGCCGAACTGCACTACCGGCTGGGTATGGCCCATGACCGCTGCTATGAATGGGATCAGGCCGAGGCTGCCTATCGCCGCGCTTTGGCGCTGGATCTGGGCAAGGCTGCCTGGCATTACCGGCTGGGCTTTGTGCTGGAGCGGCAGGAGAAATTCGACGCCGCCGCCGCGGCCTATCTGCATGCCGCCACCCTGTCCAAGACCCATCAGCCAAGCTGGTTCTATCGCGCGGGCTATGCCTTGGAAAAGGCGGGACGTCTGATTGACGCTTGCGACGCCTTTGCCGGGGTTCAGCCCGGCCCGACGGGTGCAATTGACGCGCCAGATGCCTATACGACCGCGTTCGCCAACCAGCGCGCCGCCCTTATCGGGGCCGAGGTGCAGACCTCTCCGGACAATGCAGCACTTTGGGCGCAGCTTAGCCTGGCTCTGGAGGCGGTCGGTGATCTGACCGGCGCCTCTGAGGCCGCGAGCAAAGCGATGATCCTGGCCGATGAGCCGAACCTGGCCTATGCCAAACGCCAAGCCGCGCTGGATGCCCCCCGGCGAGAGTGCAAGATGCTGGAGGCCCGGCTGAACCGCAACTGCACGCGGCCAAAGGACTGGCTGCGCTACAGCGAGGTGTTGGAAGCCCTGGGCAACACCGATGCCGCCGTTCAGGCGATGCAGCAGGCGGTCCTGCGGTCAAACGACCACATGCCCGCCTGGCACCATCGGCTTGGCCTGCTGTTGGCACGCAAGGGCGATCTGCCCGCCGCCTGCGCCGCCTTTCGTGACCAGCAGATTTTGCAGCGTCCGCATGGAATTTATGAGGACCGCTTTGCCAAGCAGGCGGCGCTGCGGGAAATCGCGACCTATCGCGAATTCTTTGACGTCCTGCCGATCACCGCCAACACGATCCTGTACGAATCCTTTGGCGGCGAGGGTTGTTCGGACAATCCGCTGGCGATCTTTACCCATGTGCAGGCCGACCCGCGTTTTGCGGGCTGGCAGCATTTCTGGGTGGTCGACGACATGTCAAAGGCCCCGGCCGAGCTGTGCAACCGTCGCGACGTGTTTTTCGTGCTGAAGGAAACGCAGCTTTACCAGCGCCTGCTTTGCACCGTGGAATACCTGATCAACAACGCCACCTTTCCGTTCTATTATGTACGCAAGGACGGCCAAGACTATCTGAACACCTGGCACGGCACCCCGCTGAAAACGCTGGGTTATGACATTGAGGCGACGCCCCTGCAGCGGGCCAATACCGCGCGCAACCTGATTCAGGCGTCACTGTTCATCGCGCCCAATGCCCACACCGAAAGCGTTATGCTGGACCGGTATGGCGCGCGCAACCTGTTCACCGGGCGGTCGCTGCTGACTGGATATCCGCGCATAGATATGATGGTGAATGCGGGCGACGATGAAAAAGCCCGCATCCGCAAGGTTCTGGGGCTGGACCCGTCCAAGCCGGTGGTTCTGTTCGCGCCCACCTATCGCGGTCATTGGGCCACGCCAGAACTCGAGGCGCAGTCTCTGGCCGATACTATCGAGCGGATGAAAAGCCCCGACTACAACCTGGTGTTCCGCGGTCATTACTTTGCCGAGAAATTCATCCTGCAGATGGATCTGAACGTGACCATCGCGCCGCATGCGATTGACACCTGCAGCCTGTTGTCGGTGGTGGATGTGCTGGTCACCGATTATTCGTCGATCTTTTATGACTTCCTGATCACGAAACGCCCGGTGGTGCATTTCGTGCCCGACTGGGACTATTACGTCGAAACCCGCGGGGTTTATTTCGGCAAGGATCAGTTGCCCGGCATCGTTTGCGAAACCGAGGATCATCTTGTATCGGTGCTGGAGGACTGCATCCGTAGCCCGGATGCGCAGATTTCGTCGCAGTATCTGGCCGATCTGGAACAGTTCTGTTCGCATGAGGACGGTAAGGCATCCGCCCGCACCATCGAGGCGTTCTTTTTCAACCGCGAAGCCCCGCGTCAGGCGGTTCTGCCCAAAGGGGCACGGCACCTTTTGGTGCATGGTGGCGATCTGGGCGACGGTGCCAAACTGTCAGCCCTGCGCGACCTGCTATCTTCGGCAAAGACCGAAGGTGATATCTGCACCCTGATCGTTGACCGTCGTGTCATCATTGACGACGACACGCGCACGTCCAATGCGCAGGCGTTGTTGCCCACCGCAGATGTCCTGATCCGCTTTGGCAAAGCCTGCTTTTCGCTGGAAGAGGCTTGGGTGAACGACAAGATCACAACGGCAGGCTATCACCCCTCGGCCGCGATGCGGGCGGTCTTCAACGCTTCGCTGGCCCATGAGGTGCGACGGTTGTTCGGCCACGCCCAGTTTGACACGGTTCTGGAATTTGACAGCAGGCGCGCATTCTGGAGCAATCTGCTGAGTGCGGTTCCCGCCGGGCAACGCATGATCCGTCTGCCGGGCGATCTGGCGCAAGCCATAACCCAGCATTCACCCGGACTCGAGCGGTTGATCCCGGTGTTGCCAGCCTATGATCTGTTGCTCAGCGAGAATGCCTTTGTCGAGGCCGCCAACAAGATCACCTTGGACGGTATGATCGGGCCTGCCAATTGCTTTGCCCAGCTGCCGCCGTGTGTAGCAGGCGCTGGGGACGGGGCCACCACCATCCAAACACGGGCTGCGCAGCCACCACAGGGGCCGGACGCACAGGATTTTGTGTCACGGTCGGGGCTGCGTCTGCTGGGGGTGCCGGGGACGGATCCGGTCGCGCTGAACCGGATGCTGAGCTTGCTAGAGCAGAGCATTGCCGCCGGGCAGGGCAGTCATCTGGGTCTGATTGTGCCGCAAGGCGCAGAGGGAACCATGGGCCGCCGCCTGCAACGCAACCCGTTGAGATCGCGGGTGGTGTTGCTTTGTGACGGACCCGATCCCTTGCCGCTGATGGCGGCCGCCGATTGCATACTGATTGATGCGGCTGTCGAATTCGGGGGCCATCTGGCCGCCGAGGCGCAGACCCTTGGCAAACCCTGCCTGATCTTGGCGGCGCAATCCGATCAGGACGATGCCGAGGTGCTGGCGGCGGCGCTGGCGGGGCAGGAGGTATCAACTCCTGGCTCCACCAGGGAGAGCCTGTCTGTGTTGATGCGTCAGGCCCGGCAATGACGGCCGCCTCCCATGTTGCGGTGCTGGGTGCGGGGGCCTTTGGCACCGCTCTGGCCATCAGCATTGCCGCCAAAGGGCAGTCGACGCTGCTGTGGGCGCGCGATGGGGGCCAGGTGGCGGCGATGGCTGCGACGCGGGAAAACACGCGCCGGTTGCCCGGTCTGCAGTTCCCCGATGCGCTGGAGGTGACGGCAGATATCAGCCGGATCAGCGCCGGGGCCGTGGTGTTGCTGGCCGTGCCCACGCAGGCGTTGCGTGCGACAGTCACCTCCCATCAGGCGCAGTTGCGCAACCATATGCTGATCGCCTGCTGCAAGGGGGTTGAACGTGGCACAGGCCTTTTGCCGCTGGCGGTGATTGCCGATGTGCTGCCCGGCGCGCGCACAGCCGTGCTGACCGGCCCCAGCTTTGCCGCCGATATTGCGGCCGGCAAGCCCACCGCGCTGACGCTGGCGACGCGGGACCCTGAAGGCGAGGCGTTGCAGTTGCTGCTGTCGACCCCGGCGTTGCGGCTGTATCTGGGAGATGATCCGACCGGGGCACAGCTGGGCGGAGCGCTGAAGAACGTGGTGGCGATTGCCGCGGGTATCGCCATCGGTGCCGGCCTGGGCGACAGTGCCAGATCCGCGCTGATGACGCGCGGCTTTGCCGAAATGGTGCGGTTCGCCGCGGCCCAGGGCGCGGTGCGCGAAACGCTGTTCGGCCTGTCAGGCTTTGGTGATCTGGTGCTGACCTGCACCTCGACCCAGTCGCGCAACCTGCGCCACGGTCTGGCCATCGGCGCAGGCCAGCCAATTGATCCGACGCTGACCGTCGAAGGGGTGATGACCGCCCATGCCGTGGCCGAAGCCGCCACCGACGCTGATCTGCCGATCACCCGCATGGTGTCTGCCGTTCTGAATCAACAGTTGTCGCTGGCCGAGGCGATCGAGGCGCTGCTGTCGCGGCCCTTGCGGCGCGAATCCGGGCCGATGTGACCGTCACGCCCACAATCATGCGGTAGATGGGCGCAGCAAAGGCGGTATGTGACAAACGGGCTTCAACAAATTGCATTTTTGTGTCATGCGCAGGCTATTCATCCAATCGGGGACAATTCATGCGTCGCGTCATCACCTATGGAACATTTGACACCTTGCATCACGGCCACATCCGGCTTTTGCGTCGGGCCCGTGCCTTGGGCGATTATCTGATCGTCGCGCTGTCCACGGATGAGTTCAACGACCTTAAGGGCAAGAAGGCGCTGTTCAGCTATGACGACCGCAAATACGACCTTGAGGCCCTGCGTATGGTTGATCTGGTGATCCCGGAACGCACCTGGGAACAGAAGGTCAGCGACGTTCAGATGTATCATGCCGATGTCTTTACCATGGGCGATGCCTGGGTGGGCAAGTTCGACTTTCTGAAGCCCTATTGCGAAGTGACGTATTTTGAGCGCACCCCCTCAATCTCCAGCACCCAGATCCGCAAGGCGATGGGCGTGGCTGCCGAATAGACTGGCCGCCCTGATTGCCCGTATTCGTCCGCCTTGCAAGGGCGGGTTTTAGTGCCCCATATCTGATTGATTGACTGACCAGCATGAACATCCCAACGTCCGACCTCCGCGACCTGATCCTGGATCTTGGCGCACGTCTTGATACGCTGCGGGCCGAAGTCTCGGGGCTGCGCTCCGAGATTGCGGCAAAAGCCCCGGCCGTCCAAAAGGCCGTGGCCACAGCCAAGGGGCCAAAGCCGTTGGTGCTGGCGCTGATTGGCGGGGGTATGCACGGGACAAAGGCGCTGAAGGCGCTGTTGACGTTGAAAGACTGTCAGATCGGCTATGTCTGCGACGTCGATCAGAAAAAAGGCGCGGCCCGCGTGGCCGAGATCAAGGCCAAGACCGGCAAGATCCCGAAACTGGTCACCGATTTCCGTCAGGCGTTGGCCGATCCGGCGGTGGACGGGGTGGTGATCTGCACCCCCCATCACTGGCACGCGCTGGCCACGGTCTGGGCGCTGCAGGCGGGCAAGCATGTCTATGTCGAAAAGCCGGTAACGCACGCCTTTGCCGAGGGCCCCGTGTTGCAGGCGGCGGCGCGCAAATACGGCAAGGTGGTGATGCCGGGCACGCAGTTGCGGTCAAACACCTCGCTGATGGCCGCAGGCGATTACATGCGGTCGGGCAAGCTGGGCCCGATCTCGCTGGTGCATTGCATCATCCATAAGGACCGGCCGTCCTTGCCAATGACGAATGAGGTCAAGGTTCCCGACAGTGTGGATTACGACCTGTGGCTGGGGCCGCGTCCCGACCGTCCGGTGACCCGGTCAAAGTTTCACTATCACTGGCACTGGTTCTGGGACTTCGGCAATGGCGCGCTGGGCAACAACGGCATTCACCGCATTGATGCGGCCCGTCTGGCGCTGGATCTGCCGGGCCGGGGCGACCTGACGCTGAGCATCGGCGGGCGTTTTGGTCAGCCGGACATGTCAGAAACCCCCAACACCCAGCTGTGTCTGTACCGTTTTGGCGACACTTGGGTGCTGCAGGATGTGCTGGGGGTAAAGCCGGTGGCCTATCGCGGCATGGAAAACGCCGTGGTGTTTCATGGCAGCGACGGCGTGATCCTCTACAAATCCGGCGTGGCCACGCTGTGTCAGCCCGATTTCACCCCGATCTCCACGTTTGAGGGCGGGCAGCAGAGCCATTATACGGCCTTCCTGAAAGCCATCCGCGAAAACAAGGCCACGCAATGCTATGCTGCGCTGGATCAGGCGATCACCTCCAGCGATCTGTGCCACTTTGGCAATATTTCGCACCGGACGGGTGCCGAGGCCGATGACGCCACCATCCTGGCCGAATTGAAAACACTGGCCGTGCCGGATTTTGTCATCGACCGGTTTCACGCGATGCGGGACAATATCCGCAGCGCCGGAGAGGGGGAGGCCGCGCTGACCCTGGGTCAGGCGCTGCATATGCAAGAGGGCGCGGTGCCGTTCCGCAATGCCTCGGCCGAGGCGATGGCACAGCTTGCGCCCGAAGAGCGTGCGCCCTTTGCGCTGCCGACCCTGCAGGATCTTGGCCACCCTGAATAAGCCGACTGTGGCGGGATCTAGCCTTTCAGCCAGGGCGGCATGGACCCCTTCATCAATAGTTCGTGGTGTTCGATCGCTTTTTCAATGCGGGCATAGTGAAAGACGCGGCCGTCCTCCAGCACCACGCCCGACTTGCACATGTTTTTCAGGAGCGACATCGAGTGTGACACGATAATCGCGCCCGAGCTGCGCATCCGTTCTTTCAGAATCGCGCTGCTTTTGGCCGAAAACGCGGCGTCACCGACGGCTGTCACCTCATCAATCAGATAGGTGTCAAAAGGGATCGCCATCGAGATGCCAAAGGCCAGCCGTGAGCGCATGCCCGATGAATAGCTGCGCAGGGGCAGATGGAAATGCTGCCCGATCTCGGCGAATTCACGCACGAATTCCACCATTTCATCGGTATCAACTCCGTAGATGCGGGCGATGAACTTGGCGTTCTGCGCCCCCGTCATATCGCCATGAAAGCTGCCCGCGAACCCCACCGGCCAGGAAATCGTCCCGGTTGACAGGATCTGGCCGGAATCAGGCAGCGTGGTGCCTGCGATCATGCTGAGCATGGTGGATTTTCCGGCCCCGTTGCGCCCCAACAGCCCCACGCTTTCACCGGTGGGAAAGGTGAAATTTATGTTGCGCGCGACGATCTTGACCATCCCGTTCAGCACGTAGGATTTCTTGAGGTTCCGCAGCTCGATCATGCCCGCGCCTCTGGTTTCAACGGCGATCGCGAACAGAGTAGTAGACCAGCATGGCGATCGCCCAGAACAGCAGCGAAAAGCTGAACACGATGGCCGTCAGCATGGCGCGGCGCGGGTAAAGCGCCCTTTCCGCCTTTGTCGGACCGGTATAGGCCGCCAGATACCGGCTTTTGCGCTGCGCCTCTGCCTGGGCGTTGTCATAAGAGGTCAGCGCCACAAGATAGGCCTTTTCGGCAAACTCGCGCTCAACGGTCAGGCGTTCGAATTCGCCGACCACGACGGAAAAATCCTGTTCTCCGGTCGCCACCGCGGACCCCACGCCGAATTTGCGGCGCTCGGATGCGATCATGCCCTCGATTACCGTGATGCGCCGTTCGCTTTGCGCAATACGCGGGTCGCTTTTGCTGGCCGTCTCTAGCAGCAGATTCATCTCGATCATCGAGGCGGCGAGTTCCTGCTGCAGCTTGTTCAGCACCCCCATCTGCGACTGGATGTCGGCAGACGGATCGACGATCTGCGCCTGTGAGCGAAACTGTGTCAGCGCAATCCGGGCCTGGCTAAGCCGTTCCAAGGCACGGTCCAGCTCTTCACGGGCGTAGCGGGTGGCATCGTTGCGGGCGGTTGCCGACAATTCGTTGATCATCACGGCGGAATCGTTGAAGATGGCCTGGGCAATCCGCAGCGCATCGTCGGGATCAAAGGCATGCACGCGCAATTCGATCAGCCCGGTGCCATTGTCATAGAAAATCTTGACCATGCTCTGCCAGTAGGCGGTCAGATCCTCGATCGAGCCATCGGTGTCAAAGGCGAAGACCGGGTCGAAATCGGGCTTGGAATACAGCGCGCGCAGATCCAGCTCTGCATCGACCTTCTGGACCAGTTCCTGGCTCTGGATGAATTTGTTAAGGATGTCGGTATCCGAAGAGCTGGCGCCCGACAGGCTGGAAAGCCCGCCCAACAACCCCAGCGCCGACGTGATAGACTCGGACCGCACGGCAAAACCGACCGACGATGTGTACTGATCCTTGGCAATCGCGAACAGGTAAATGGCTGAGCTGACCGTTGGCAGCCCGACTAAGACCACGAAGGCCAACACCTGCCACAGATGCCGCATGCGAAAGGAAGAGGGTTTGATCGTGCCCGGTGCGGTTACCTGCTTTGCGGCAGCAGCCTGAGGGGCAGCAGGGGTTGGCGCTGCAGCGGGCGGCACCGCAACCGGCGGAACATGGGCCGGGGCCTGGGTGTTCGGCGCTGATGCGGGGGGCGCTGACGGGGTGCGCGCTGACGGGGGAGGCGGAGCGGTCACGGGTGCCGTTTCTGCAAAGGACTGTGATAATCTTGAAATGTTATTGCAGTGTGCAGAGCAGTTGTGCAAGTGCTGTTCCGGGCACTGACGGCTGCTCTTGGCAATGTGACCCCCATCGACACGCTGTGACGGTTCGTTATCATGGAATATGCCCTTCCCCTGAAAAAACGTTCTTTTGCCGGCCTCAGGTCGGTCATTGCGCTGATGCTGCGCGAAATGGCGACGACCTATGGCCGCTCTCCGGGGGGGTATCTCTGGGCGATTCTGGATCCGTTGGCCGGTGTGGCCCTGCTGACGGCGTTGTTTTCCTTTGCACTGCGCAATCCGCCGCTGGGCACCAATTTCGCGCTGTTTTACACCACGGGCTTTCTGCCGTTCATGGCCTATGCCGAACTGACCTCAAAGGTCGGCGCGGCGATCCGCTATTCACGGCCGCTGCTGTCATATCCGTCGGTCAGCTATATTGACGCGATCCTCAGCCGGCTGATCCTGAATTTCATGACCAACCTTGTGGTTTTCATCATCATGATCGTCGGCATCGTGCTGCTTTACGATCTGCGGGTTGAGACAGATCCGCTGCGGCTGGCGAACGCGGTGGGAATGCTGGCTGTTCTGGTGCTGGGGTTTGGCACGGTGAATTGCTATCTTTTCGGGGCCTACCCGGTCTGGGAGCGGATCTGGAGTATCGCGAACAGACCGCTGTTCTTCATTTCGGGCGTGTTTTTCGTCGTTGACAAAATGCCCGAGGGCTTTCGGAACATGGTTCTTTACAACCCTCTGACCCATGTTGTCTGCGAAGTCCGGGCCGGATTTTTCCCCACCTATGACGCTGCCTATGTCTCACCGCTCTATGTCTATGGGGTTGGGGTGGTCAGCCTGTTTTTCGGGCTGTTGCTGCTGTACCGGCATAACCGTTTTCTGATAACCGAAGGGGCGTAGGCCGCTTTTTCCCGCGCAGGTTGCCTTGCCGGATCATGGTTGCTAAAGGGCGCCGTTAGCATTGGATTGAGGTACTTCATGTCTGCAGACAAATCAGGCCCGGTCAGGCGTCTGCTGCGGTTTGCCAGAGTGATGCTGCTGAAACCGTCAGAGCGACTATATCTGCGCGCGATCCGAAAAAGCGGCATGTTCGACGCGGTCTAGAGCTATGCCCGAAAGTTGGTGACGGTGTGATTAGGCGGCCTTTTGAAGTTGCTTGATCCCGTCCTTGAATTCAATCCCCTGGATGATCTCGGGCATGCGGTTTGCGCCGTCGAGTTTGCGCCATTTGGTCTGGGCTGACAGCATCAGCTTGAACGCCATGGCAAGGCCCGTTTTGCGGCTGAGGCATCCTTTGGTTTTGCCGGTGCGATGCCGAACCGTGGCGAAGGTGCTTTCGATGGGGTTGGTTGTTCTGATGTGTTTCCAATGCTCAGCAGGAAAATCATAGAACGCCAGCAGCACGTCGCGGTCTTTGGTCAATTTGGCGACGGCCTTGTCGTATTTCACACCATATGTCGCGACGAAGTAGTCGAATGCAGCCTCAGCGTCGACACGGGTTTCAGCCTGCCAGATATCGTGCAGATGGCCCTTTGCCTTGGCTTGAACCGACTTCGGCATCGCGTTCAGCACGTTGCCCGTTTTGTGGAACCAGCAGCGCTGTTCTTTCGTCGCGCCAAAGACCTCGCGCAGGGCATTCCAGAAGCCCAAGGCACCATCGCCAACGGCAAGGTCAGGCGCGTGGGTGAGCCCGCGTCGTTGCAAATCAAGGAGCAATTCGCGCCAGCTTTGGGTGCTTTCACGATAGCCGTCGGCCAAGCCGATGATCTCTTTGCGGCCCCACTCATCCGCCCCGATCAGCACCAGAACGCATTGTTTTTCCTCGGCCATTCGGGGTCGAAAATAGACGCCGTCCGCCCAGATGTAGACGAAGCGACGTGCGCTCAGATCGCGCCGTTGCCAACGGTCATACTCATCCCACCAATCAGATTTGAGCCTTGAGATCGTCGTCGAAGACAGCCCCGCAGCGTTTGGGCCAAGCAGAGCGGCGAGCGCTTCGTGAAAGTCGCCAGTGGAAATCCCCTTGAGGTAAAGCCAGGGCAGCAGGTCCTCGATGGATTTGGTTTTGCGCAAATAGGGCGGTAGGATTGTTGACGTGAACCGGACTTTCTCTTCGCCATCGCCTCGGTCCCGCACGCGCGGCACTCTGACCGGCACTGCCCCAACCCCAGTCACAATCTCACGTTCGGGTAGATGGCCGTGACGCACCAGCCGAGCGCGACCATCGTCCATTCTCTCAGAGGCATACGCCTCTAGCAAAACCGCAAGTTCGGCCTCAACAGCTTGCTCAATCAGACGCTGTGCGCCGGATCGCAGGAGATCTGTCAAAGGGTCAGGTGAAAATCCATGTGGATCGGGTAGTGGAGTGATGGTATTTGTTGTCATGTGGCATATCCTTTTCTCAGACGAGAATTGCGGCGCGTGAACAACGCCATGATATGCCGCCCCTCAGGGGCCATCACCAACTTTTAGCTATATCTC
>JBATPI010000098.1:0-35863 GCA_049291415.1 Paracoccaceae bacterium
GGCGTGGGTCGCGTCTCTTGCACGGTCGATCCCATCGCCGACGGGTTGCGCATCACTGCGACCATCGACCTGCCGCCCCAATCGGGCGAGGAAACCGTCGCCTTTGAGGCCGCCGATCCCCGGGTCTGGGTCTCGGAATCCGAAACCCGACGGCAGGGCAAAACGCTGGTCTCGGTCACCGAGATGGTCGGCCCCACCGGCCAGGCCTTTGCTCTGGACCGATCCCGCCTGACCCTGACCGTCATCTCTGCCAAGGGCGCGGTCGAGATCATCGGCTGCCCCGCCCCCTAGCAGGCTGCGCGGCTTCATCTTGGCATCAATATCCCCGCCGGAGGCATTCTGGCCGTCATTCCGCCGCAGGGCCAGATCGCCAATCGGCCGCGCTTAGCCTCTGGTCTAACCGGCCGCTGCCGGGTATGACCTGCCCCTGACTCTGGGGTATACGATGACCAACCTGATCCGACCGCAGCCCGGCATTCTTGATATTGCGCCCTATGTCGGCGGCAAGGCCGGCGTGGCCGGGGCCACGAATGTGGTTAAGCTGTCGTCGAATGAGAACCCGTTTGGCCCGTCGCCCAAGGCCAAGGATGCGTTCCTGCGGGCGGTCCACAACCTGCACCGCTACCCCTCGACCGAGCATGCCGAATTGCGCGCCGCCATTGCCGATGTGCATCGTCTGGACCCCGCCCGCATCATCTGCGGCGTCGGCAGCGATGAGATCATCCAAATGCTGGCGTCGGCCTATGCCGGCCCACGCGATGAGGTGGTGTTCACCGAACACGGGTTCCTGATGTACCGCATCAGCGCCCTTGCCGTCGGCGCCACCCCGGTTGAGGTGCGCGAACGCGAGCGGGTCACCGATGTCGACACGATCCTGTCGGCTTGCAACATGCGCACCCGGCTGGTGTTCATTGCCAACCCCAACAACCCTACCGGCACGATGATTTCCCCTGCCGATGTGCAGCGGCTGGCCGAAGGCATCCCCAAACAGACGCTGCTGGTGCTGGACGGGGCTTATGCCGAATATGTCGAAGGCTTTGACGCAGGACTGGCGCTGCTGGAGTCACGCGAAAACGTGGTGATGACCCGCACCTTCTCCAAGATCTACGGGCTGGGCGGATTGCGCATCGGCTGGGGCTATGGCCCGGCGGCGGTGATCGACGTGTTGAACCGTATCCGTCAGCCGTTCAACCTGTCCGCCGCGCAGACCGACGCCGCCGAGGCTGCGGTGCGCGATCAGGATTATGTCGTCAAATGCCGGACCGAGAATGCCCGGATGCGGACCTGGCTGGCCAGTGCGCTGGCCGAACTGGGCATTCCGTCCGATGTCTCGTCGGCCAATTTCATTCTGGCGCGCTTTGCCAGCCCCGAAGAGGCGCAGGCCTGTGATGCCTTCTTGCAGACCGAGGGGCTGCTGGTGCGGCAGGTGGCGGGCTATAACCTGCCCAATTGCCTTCGCATCACCATCGGAGACGAATCCAGCTGCCGCCGCGTGGCCCATGCCGTCGCCCGGTTCAAAGGCACCAAATAGGGGGCAAGATGCCGGTGATTTACCGCAAGGTTGCGCTGATCGGGCTGGGTCTGATCGCAGGCTCCATGGCGCATGCGATGCGGGCCAAGGGGTTGGCCGGTCAGATCACCGGCTATGCCAGGTCTGCCGAAACCCGTGCCATCGCGCGCGATCTGTTCTGCGATCAGGTCTGTGACACCGCGGCACAGGCCGTCGCCGACGCCGATCTGGTCGTGCTGGCCGTGCCGGTGGGCGCAATGGAGGCGATTGCGTGTGAGATCGCCCCGCATCTGAAACCGGGCGCGGTGGTCACCGATGTGGGGTCGGTCAAGGGCGCTGTGGTTGAGGCCGTCGCCCCGCATCTGCCCGCAGGCGTGCATTTCATTCCCGGCCACCCGATGGCGGGCACAGAATATTCCGGCCCCCGCGCGGGCTTTGCCACGCTGTTCCAGAACCGCTGGTGGCTCTTGACCCCGGATGAGGCAACAGACCCCGCCGAACTGGCCCGCTTGCGCGGGCTGCTGGAGGCGATGGGTGCCAAGGTCGATACCATGGACGTGGCGCATCATGATCTGGTCGTCGCTGTTGTCAGCCATACCCCGCACCTTATCGCCTATACGATGGTCGGCGTGGCCGATCACGTCCGCCGGGTATCTGAATCCGAAATCGTGCAATATTCGGCTGCGGGGTTCCGTGATTTCACCCGGATCGCGGCCAGTGATCCCACCATGTGGCGCGATGTGTTTTTGACCAACAAGGATGCGGTGCTGGATATTCTGGGCCGCTTTACCGAAGAGCTGTTTGTGCTGCAGCGCGCCATCCGCATGGGTGACGGCGAGCAGCTTCACGCCTATTTCACCCGCACCCGTGAAATTCGCCGTGGCATCATCGAGGCCGGGCAGGATACTGCAGCACCGGACTTTGGCCGCGGGGCCGAACCACCAAAAGGGGGCTGATCATGCGGCGCGGGACGATGGTGGCTGTCTTTGCGATGATGGCCGCTGCCGCGGGGGCCGAAGGCATCGCGACCTCACCCGTGCCACAGCCGAACCCGTCCTATGCTGCGGTTAGTGCCGCGCCGGATGGGTCTATCGTGCCACCCGTTATGGCCGCTGAGGCCGAGGCTCCGCAGATGCGCGCCTCGCTCCGCCCGAAATCACGCCCGGCGGGGCCGGTCAAGATTATGCAAACTTCGGCCAAATCTGGTGCTGCGAGCAAGAAAAAGCCAGAGCAATCCACCTCGGTCAAGGGGTCTGTCTGTGGGATCGCTGGGATCAAGGGAGAATCCATCGCCCCGATCAAGGCCAAGCTGAAGGGCTGCGGTCTGCCCGACGGGGTGCGCGTGACCGCAGTCTCGGGGGTCCGGCTGAACCCGTCAATTACCGTTGATTGCCCCACTGCCAAGGCGCTGAACACCTGGATGACCAAGGTGGTTCAGCCCGCCCTTGAGACGCAGGTGACAGAGCTGCAGATTGCCGCCGCCTACTCCTGCCGCACCCGCAACAACAAAAAGGGTGCCAAGATCAGCGAGCATGGCAGCGGCAAGGCGGTGGATGTGGCGGGCTTTGTGCTGAAAAACGGGCGCGTGCTGACGGTGGCGGCGAACTACCGCAAATCGCTGCGCGGCGTGCATAAAGGGGCCTGCGGTCTGTTCGCGACCACGCTGGGGCCGGGATCAGATGGCTATCACGAGGATCATATCCATCTGGACACCGCGCGCGGTCGCAAAAGCGCCTATTGCCACTGATCAGCCGCCCGCCCCGCGCGCCATTCGTGGTGCCTCACCCAACGGGAAGGGGCCGAACGTGGTCCGCCCCTCCTGCATGATCAAGGGCACTGTCAGCACCATCGGGTCGCCCCCGGCGTCAGCCAGCGCCTTCATCCCGTTGCTGACCAGCGTCACCACTGCGGGTTGCACCGCCCCCGTGGCGGCCAACAGCGCGGGAAGGCGGTTCCAGTTCGTCACTGCAATGTCGATCTGCCCGGCGGCAAAGCCGTTGGCGTCGCCCCTCAGGCTGCCCGAAGCGGCAATCTGCAAGGGTCCCCAAACGGCGGTCAACGCCTGCAGGTCCACTCCGGCCAGTTCCGGGCGCAAGGCACTGGTCAGATCCAGCGGCTGGGTCAGGTGCAGCTGCATCACCAACGCCACGCTGTCCACCTGGGCAGGCAGGTCCGACACCGGCAGATCGGGCAGATTAACCGCTGCCAAAGCGGTCGCAAGACTGGCATCCGGCGCGATATTGCGTGCCTCCAGCGTCAGCGCATAGATTTTGGAATTTTGCCCATCCACCAGTAGGCGCAGCCGCAGATCCTCGGCCCCCACTGTCCAGCCAAGTGAGGATGCCGCCTGCAGCGCCGCTCCGCCCGCGGTGATCTCTTGCAAATTCGCCGTTATGTCGGGGCGAACGCGGACCGAGGCGGCCAGCCCGTCAGAGGTGACGGTGATCGCCTGCATCGCGTTGTTGGCCTCCACCGTAAGGACCTGCGTCGCAGGCAGATCGGCGGTGACGTGCCAGGGTGCCCAACTGGGCGCCGAAATGTGCAGGCTGGGGGCCTGCCAGCCCTCTCCGGTCTTTGGGTTTGTCAGGTTCAGCCCGGTCATTGCCAGATCCAGCCGGGTCGGAAACCCACCCACCGACAGATCGGTGGTCTCGGCTACCAGCCCATCCTGCACCAGCCCGGCGAAAACGGATTCAGCCCCCTTTTTCAGCGCATAAGAGGCGGCGAACCAGATCCCCACCGCAAGCACCAGAAAAACGATCCCAACCCATTTCAAAAACCGCATGGCCGCCCCTTTTGTCCCTGTGCCCCTCATGGTCTAAGGGGGCCATAAACGGAGGGCAAGCCTTGCACGAACGCCTATGGGTCTTTGGCTATGGATCGCTGATCTGGAACCCGGGCTTTCCGGTGTCTGACCAGCGCATTGCCCGCGCGACCGGCTGGCACCGCAGCTTTTGCATGCGGTCGATCCACCATCGCGGCACGGTTGCAGACCCCGGTCTGGTGCTGGCGCTGGACCGGGCTGCAGAGGTCGCCTGCGACGGGGTCGCCTTTGCGGTGACGCCGGGGGCCGAAGAGGGCACCATCGCCGCCCTGCGCGAACGCGAGCTGATTTCATCGGCCTATCTGGAGACCACGCTGACGCTGGACACGGCAGACGGGCAGATCACCGCGCTGACCTATGTGATCGACCCCGATCATGACCAGTATTGCGGCGGGCTGACGTTAGAGGTGCAGGCGCAGATCATCGCGCGGGCCATCGGTGGGCGCGGCCCGAATTGCGACTATCTGTGGTCCACCGCCGCGCATTTGCAGAGCCTGGGTATCGCTGATCCCGATCTGCAATGGCTGTCGGCGCGGGTGCGGGCGCTGACCGGCACCTGAGGCGCGCAAAAGCCGCACGCGGATTTGCTTTGGCACGGCGGGCCAAACTGCTAGGCTGCCCCCAAGAAACCGAAAACAGGCAGGCAATATCCACGATGCAGGGCCCTTTGACCGACCCGGGCACCACCTTCAGCCAACCGATCCGCGCGATCACCACGATGCTGGTGGTCACCGTGCTGGTCGCCATTGGCGCATGGGCCATTCATGGCATGGTGGTCGACATCATCCGCACAAACCCGGTCTTGAACGGCCTGATTGCAGCGGTGTTCCTGTTCGGCGTGGCAACCTGTTTCTGGCAGGTCTGGATACTGGCGCAATCGGTCAGTTGGATCGAAGACTTTGTGCGTCATACGCCGGGGGCCGAAGCGACGGCCCCGCCGCGCCTGCTGGCCCCCTTGGCCGCCTTGTTGAAATCACGCGGGATGGGGCGGATGACGCTGTCGTCATCCTCTGCGCGGTCAATCCTGGAATCGGTTGCGCAGCGGGTTGATGAGGCTCGTGATATCACCCGCTATCTGATCAACCTATTGGTTTTCTTGGGCCTTCTGGGCACTTTTTGGGGGCTGGCCACGACGGTTCCGGCCGTGGTTGACACCATCCGCAGTCTGGCGCCGAAAGATGGCGAAAGCGGGCTGGATGTGTTTGGCAAGCTGATGTCGGGTCTGGAATCGCAGCTGGGCGGCATGGGCACGGCGTTCTCCTCATCCTTGATGGGTCTGGCCGGATCGCTGGTTGTGGGGCTGCTGGAGCTGTTTGCCGGCCACGGTCAGAACCGCTTTTACCGCGAGCTGGAGGAATGGCTGTCGTCGATTACCCGCATCGGTCTGGGCCCGGAAACCGAGGGCGGCGACCAGTCGGCCATGGTGCAGGTGCTGGACCATATGGCCGGGCAAATGGAAAGCCTGCAGGTCTTGTATACCCAAGCCGATGTCGCGCGGCTGGTCATGGAAGACCGCCTGGGCGATCTGTCCCTGGCGGTGACCACGCTGGCCCGGCAGCTAGAGGGTGATACCGGCCCCAGTTCCGCCGATATAGGCGCGCAGACCGCCATTCTGGCGCGGCTTGCCGAGGGGCAAGAGCGGCTGATTGCCGCCCTGGGCGCTGCTGAATCAGGCACCGATGCTGAAAGCCGGATGCGCCTGCGGTCGATCGATACCCAGATGCTGCGGCTTTTGGAAGAGATCAGCGCGGGGCGGCAGGAAACCGTCGCAGACCTGCGCAGCGATCTGGCCGGGTTGACCGCCGCGGTGCGCCAACTGGGCCGTGGCGGCGCGGGACGGGGCTAGATCATGGCTCTGTCGCGCCGCCGCGATTCCAACCTGATCTGGCCCGGATTTGTTGACGCAGTCACCACGCTCTTGATGGTGCTGATGTTCATCCTGACCATTTTCACCGTCATGCAGTCGGTGTTGCGCGACACCATCACCAGTCAGGACAATGAGCTGTCTGTGCTGACCGATCAGGTCGCAGCGCTGTCTCAGGCGCTGGGGCTGGAGAAAAAGCGGGCAGCGGGGTTGGAAACGCGGATCGGTGATTTGCAGGCGTCCTTGTCCACCGCGCTGGCGTCAGGGGTGCGACAAGAGGGGGTGATTGCGGGTCTGCGCGCCGATCTGGCCGCGCGTGAGGGCGATCTGTCCGCCGCTGCCGCCAAAATCACGGCTTTTGAGACGCAGGTGGCGGCCCTGATGTCGCAGCGCGACGCGGCTGAGGCCACGGCGCTGGGGTTGACCGCAACGGTGGCCGATCTGCAGGCGGCAAAGGCCCAATTGCTGACCGAGGCCGAGGCGATGCAGCTGGCGCTGGCCACCGCCCGCAAAGAGATGGACGCCACGGTTGAGGCCGCCCGTCTGGACGCCGCTCGCCGCGAGGCGCTGGAGGCGCTGGTCAAGGATCTGCAAACCAAATCCGCCAGCGATGCCGAAACGGCCAAACTGGCGCTATCGGACGCCGAAGCCAAACGGCTGGCCGATGCCGCTGCCTTGCAGGCCCTGCGCGATAAGCTGGCCGGGGCCGACACTGAATTGACCGCAATGACGCTGGCGCTGGAGGCGCAGCGCAAGCGGGCCGAGGAAACCCTGACCCTGCTGGCCGCCGCCCGGACCGAGGCCGCCAAGGGCGCAACCACGGTGGGGATAAAGGACGCAGCACTGGTCGCGGCCGAGCAGGCCCTGCTGGCCGAGCAGGACAAGGTGCTGGCCGCCGCACGCGAGATGGAGCTGTTGAACCAGCAGATCGCGGCGTTGCGGTCACAGCTGGGATCATTGCAGCAGGTGCTGGATCAGGCAGCCGACAAGGACGCCGCCGCACAGGTGCAGCTGGAAACGCTCGGCAGCCAGTTGAACGCGGCTCTGGCGCAGGTGGCGGTTGAACAAAAGGCCCGCGCCGATCTGGAGGCCGCCGAGGCCGCCCGGCTGGCCGCAGAGAACGCTGATCTGGAACGCTTTCGATCGGAATTCTTCGGCCAGTTGTCCACCCTTTTGCAGGGCCGCGAAGGCGTGCGCGTGGTCGGTGACCGCTTTGTATTCTCGTCCGAAGTGCTGTTCACCGCAGGCTCTGCCGATCTGGCCCCCGAAGGCCGGGCGCAAATCGCGTCCGTGGTGCAGATCCTGGATGAGGTGCGGGCCCAGATCCCCGATAGCATCGACTGGATCATCCGCGTTGATGGCCACACCGACAACGTGCCTCTGTCAGGCACCGGCGAATTTGTTGACAACTGGCAGTTGAGCCAGGCCCGCGCCCTGTCGGTGGTGCGGTTCATGCAGACCGATCTGGGCTTTCCACCCGATCGGCTGGCAGCGACGGGGTTTGGCGAATACCGGCCCGTGGCGGCGGGCAACAGCGCCGAGGCCCGCGCCCAGAACCGGCGGATCGAGTTGAAGCTGACCGAGCGTTAGGGGCAGCCCCCAGCCTCAGGGTCAGCGCCCGATGCCGACATAGGCCTGAAACCCGGCTTCGGTGGCGAGATCGCGGTCATAGATGTTGCGCAGATCGGCGATGCGGGGGGTGGCCATCTTGCGGGCCAGACGGGTCAGATCCAGCGCGCGGAATTCGTTCCACTCGGTCAGGATCACCAGCGCATCGGCGCCTTGGGCCGCCTGATAGGCGGTCTCAAGCCATTTGACACCGGGCAACAGCGCCTCGCCCTCAGCACGGCCCTGGGGATCGTGCACCCTGACCTTGGCCCCGGCACCTACCAGCGCGGGCACGATGGTCAGAGACGGCGCGTCGCGCATGTCGTCGGTGTTTGGCTTGAACGTTACGCCCAGAATGGCGATGGTTTTGCCGTTGATGGTGCCGTCACAAAGATCGACGATCTTGTCGATCATCCGGGTCTTGATCTGCTCATTCACCACAATCACCGTTTCGGTGATCTGCATCGGCAGGCCGTGTTCCTGACCGATGCGGGCCAAAGCCTTGGTATCCTTTGGAAAGCACGAACCGCCATAGCCGGGGCCGGCATGCAGGAATTTATTGCCGATGCGCCCGTCCAGGCCCATGCCGCGCGAGACGTCCTTGATGTCGGCACCAACCCGTTCGCACAGGGCGGCGATTTCATTGATGAAGGTGATCTTGGTGGCCAGAAAGGCGTTGGCCGCGTATTTGATCATCTCGGCGCTTTCCAGGCTGGTGAAGACCACCGGGAATTCGCGCAGGAACAGGGGTCGGTAGATGTCCGACAGAACCTTTCGGCCACGATCATCCTCAACCCCGACGATAACGCGGTCGGGGCGCATGAAATCGTCGATGGCAGCGCCTTCGCGCAGAAACTCGGGGTTTGAGGCCACCGAGAAATCGGCCTGCGGATTGGCGGCGTGGATCGCTTCGGCCACCCTGCGGTTGGTGCCGACGGGCACGGTGGATTTGGTGACGACAACGGTGTGGCCGGTTATCGCGCGGCCGATTTCGGCGGCCGAGGCCATCACATAGCTCAGATCCGCATGGCCATCGCCGCGCCGGGTGGGCGTGCCGACCGCGATGAAAACGGCATCGGCCCCATCCACCGCGCCGGCCAGATCGCCGGTAAAGCTGAGCCGTCCGGCGGCGACGTTCTTTTGCATCAGCGCCTCCAGCCCCGGTTCATAGATCGGGATGCGTCCGGCGTTCAGACAGGCGACCTTGGCCTGATCGCGATCAACGCAGATCACCTCATGGCCAAAATCCGAAAAGCAGACGCCCGAGACAAGGCCAACATAACCAGTTCCGATCATTGCAATTTTCATTAAAAGGCATCCTTTGCGATCGCTCCAGATTATTCGCAGCCTCTGGCTGCTGTCAAATCCCGTTCGTGGCAGGCGACGGGGTGGGCTGCCCCACGGGGATCAGTGTTGAAAACCGCGGAATTGACGCAGGACACGGTCGGCACCGCCGGTTGACAGTGGTGCTGCAGAAGAGTCATCTGACGGCATTTGCACAGACAAGCCGGTAATTTCTGGCGTTTTCCGATACTGGACACAACCATGACCAATTCGGCGCAGGGCCAGGACGGCCTGTTGGACTATCTGCCAAAGATCGTGACGGTCTGGCGTGAAGGCTATGGGCTGACCAGCCTGCGCGCCGATGCACTGGCCGGGCTGACCGTGGCCATCGTGGCGCTGCCCCTGTCGATGGCGATCGCCATTGCCAGCGGGGTCGGGCCCGAGCGGGGGCTGTATACCGCGATTGTCGGTGGATTTCTGGTCTCGGCGCTGGGCGGCAGCCGCTATCAGGTGGGCGGACCGGCAGGGGCGTTCATCGTTCTGGTCTCGGCCTGCGTGATGGCGACGGGGGTGCAGGGGCTGATCACCGCCACCTTCCTTTCGGGGCTGATGCTGATAGTGGCGGGTGCGCTGCGGCTGGGCAGCTATATCCGCTACATCCCCTATCCGGTCACAGTGGGCTTTACCGCCGGGATCGGCGTGATCATCTTTGCCAGCCAGATCAAAGACCTGTTGGGCCTGTCGCTGCCCGGGGCCGAGCCGGGCGAGATACTGGAAAAGCTGGCAACGCTGTGGGCCGCGCGCGGCACGGTCACCGCAGCGGCGGTGGGCGTTGCGCTGGTCACCGTTGCCGAAATCCTGGCGCTGCGGCGGTGGCTGCCGCGCTGGCCGGGGATGCTGATCGCGGTGGCTGCGGCCTCGGCGCTGGTGGCGGGGCTGGGGCTGCCGGTTGAGACCATCTTCACCCGTTTTGGCGCGCTGCCGAACCTGCCGCCGGTGCCACAACTGCCCGAACTGGGCGGTGCTGCGCTGCGTGCCGCCCTGCCTTGGGCGTTTTCCTTTGCCCTCTTGGGCGCGATTGAATCGCTGCTGTCGGCGGTGGTGGCCGATGGCATGTCAGGCGCGCGGCACCGGTCTAACGCCGAATTGCTGGGGCAGGGCGTGGCCAATATCGGCAGCGCCTTGTTTGGCGGCTTTTGCGTCACCGGGACCATCGCACGCACCGCGACCAATGTGCGGGCCGGGTCGCACGGCCCGGTCTCGGGGATGCTGCATGCGTTGTTCGTGCTGGCCTTCATGGCGCTGGCCGCGCCGCTGGCGGGGTATATTCCCTTGGCCGCGCTGGCGGCGGTGCTGGCCGTGGTGGCCTGGGGCATGGTTGAGAAAACAGAGATTGCCGCTCTGATCCGCGGCTCGCGCGGGGATGCGTTGATTGTCGGCATCACCTTTCTGTTGGTGGTGTTCCGCGATCTGACCTCGGGCATTCTGGTCGGCTTTGCACTGGCCGGGCTGGTCTTCATCAAGCGGATGTCTGAAAGCATTGAAGTACAGTCGATGGATGACAGCCCTGATCCTGATCAGACCCCCGGGACTGGCCCGCTGATCTATCATCTGCGCGGGCCGGTGTTCTTCGGATCGGCCGTGCAGATTGGCGGGGTGCTGGACCGTATCGCCAACCGCCCACGGCTGCTGGCCATCGACCTGACCCATGTGCCGATGATCGACAGTTCCGGTGCGCGCAGTTTTGCCGTGCTGGCGGAAAAGCTGCATCGCAAGGGCGGGCAGCTGTGCCTGCTGGGGGCATCCGGGCCGGTGGCCGCGGTGTTGAGGGGGCATGGCCTCGGCGCGCCCGCCGCGCTGTTTTTGCCCGACGCCGCCGCCCTGACCGCCCTGTCTGCTGACGCTGCGTAAGCGCGAATCACGCGCACGTCAGGGTTGCATTGCCCCACCTTTGATCAAAGCGCCGCGACAGGTCGCCAAACTGGCGTTTTTCGTGCCGGGATAGTCGATGACGTATTGTTCACGGGGCTGTGAAGGTGCAGGCTGCTGAAAATGCGTGTCAAATTTCTGCCTCGATCGGCAGAATTTACACGATTGACATTCTGTTCGTCAAATAATTTACAAGAAAATCAATACAATAAAGCGGGTTAACAAAAAGTTGACTTGGCGCTAGACTGGCGCGAACAGTGGCGCTTGCCCTGTCAAAGCACATCGACTGCAGGCATCTGCTGACCTGCCCGGACAGAGGACTGGACCCATGACCATGCAACCGGATGCCAAGGGGATGTATGCCGCCCCAGCCTATTTCGTGGCCAAGGCGCATGTTGACGCCGAAACCTATGCCAAGCGTTATGCCGCATCGGTGGCGGACCCTGACGCATTCTGGGCCGAAGAGGGCCTGCGCATCGACTGGATAAAGCCTTATACTCAGGTCAAAGAAGCCAGCTTTGAGCCGGGCAGGATCGACATCAAATGGTTTCAGGACGGCACGCTGAACGTGTCTGCCAATTGCATCGACCGTCATATGATCAGCCGTGCCCAGCAGACCGCGATCATCTGGGAGCCGGATGACCCAAAGACCCCCGCCCTGCACATCACCTATGCCAAGCTGCTTGAGGAAACCTCGCGCATGGCCAATGTGCTGAAATCGCTGGGCGTGTCGCGCGGCGACCGCGTGGTTCTCTATCTGCCGATGATCCCCGAGGCCGCCTATGCCATGCTGGCCTGCGCGCGGATCGGTGCCATCCATTCGATCGTCTTCGCAGGTTTTTCGCCCGACGCTTTGGCCAACCGGATCAACGATTCCGAAGCCAAGGTGGTGATTACCGCCGATTTCGCCCCGCGTGGCGGCAAGAAGACCGCCCTGAAGGACAACACCGACAAGGCGCTGTTGCATTGCAGCGACAAGGTGAAATGCCTGGTGGTCAAGCATACCGGCGATCAGACCAGCTGGACTGAAGGTCGCGATATCGACCTGAAGCAGCAGATGGCCTGGGCCAAGCCCTATTGCCCTTATGTCGAGATGGGCGCTGAGGATCCGCTGTTCATCCTGTACACCTCAGGCTCCACCGGCAAGCCGAAGGGGGTTGTGCATACCTCTGGCGGCTATCTGGTCTATGCCAGCATGACGCATCAGATGACCTTCGATTACCATGATGGCGATGTGTTCTGGTGCACCGCCGATGTGGGTTGGGTTACTGGCCACAGCTATATCATCTATGGCCCCTTGGCGAATGGCGCGACCACGATCATGTTCGAAGGCGTGCCGTCCTACCCTGACGCCGGCCGCTTCTGGGAGGTCTGCGCCAAGCATAAGGTCAACCAGTTCTACACTGCGCCCACCGCGATCCGCAGCCTGATGGGCATGGGTACCGAATGGGTGGAAAAGCACGACCTATCGTCGCTGAAAGTGCTGGGCACGGTGGGCGAGCCGATCAACCCCGAGGCGTGGAATTGGTATAACACCCATATCGGCAAAGGGCATCGCCCCATTGTAGACACCTTCTGGCAGACGGAAACCGGCGGCCATATCCTGACGCCGCTGCCGGGGGCGATCCCGACCAAACCCGGCTCTGCGACGCTGCCGTTCTTTGGCATCACACCGGTCATTCTGGATGCCGCCACCGCCGTCGTGCAGGACGCGACCGAGGCCGAAGGCGTGCTTTGCATCAAAGACAGCTGGCCGGGCCAGATGCGCACCCTCTGGGGCGATCATGAGCGGTTTGAAGAGGCCTATTTCAGCCAGTACAAAGGCTATTATTTCACCGGTGACGGCTGCCGCCGCGACAAGGATGGCTATTACTGGATCACTGGTCGGGTCGATGACGTGATCAACGTTTCTGGCCACCGGATGGGCACGGCGGAAGTAGAATCCGCACTGGTGGCGCATGAGAAGGTGGCTGAGGCGGCTGTGGTGGGCTTTCCGCATGACATCAAGGGGCAGGGCATCTACGCCTATGTCACCCTGATGCGCGATGTGGAGCCGTCGGACGCGCTGCGCAAAGAGCTGGAGGCATGGGTCCGCACCCAGATCGGCCCGATTGCCAAGCCTGATCTGATCCAATGGGCGCCGGGCCTGCCGAAAACCCGCTCGGGCAAGATCATGCGCCGCATCCTGCGCAAGATCGCCGAGAATGATTTTGGCGCGCTGGGTGACATCTCGACCCTGGCCGACCCGTCGGTGGTGGACGAGCTGATCGCCAACCGCATGAACAAGGGTTGATCGGCATGGCAGAGCAAAGCCCCCCCGTTCTTATCCTGCTGGGACCTCCGGGTGCGGGCAAGGGCACCCAGGCGCGGATGCTGGAAGAAGATTTCGGTCTGATCCAGCTGTCCACCGGCGATCTGTTGCGCGCCGCCGTTGCGCAGGGCACCGAGGCCGGCAAGAAGGCCAAGGCAGTGATGGAGGCGGGCCAGCTGGTCAGTGACGACATCGTGCTGGCGATCCTGCGTGACCGCATGGCCGCGCCTGATGTGGACAAGGGCGTCATCCTGGACGGCTTTCCGCGCACCGATGGTCAGGCCGCGGCGCTGGATACCCTTTTGGCTGAGACCGGCCAGAAGATCACTGCCGCCATCAGCCTGGAGGTCGAGGACGAAGCGATGATCGCCCGTGTGTCCGGCCGTTATACCTGCGGCACCTGCGGCGAAGGCTATCATGACGAATTCAAGCATCCCGCACGCGCGGGCGTTTGTGACAAATGCGGCGGCACGGCGTTCAAGCGTCGGGCCGACGACAACGCCGAAACTGTGCGGGAACGGCTGCGCGCCTACCACGCACAGACGGCACCGCTGATCGCCTATTACGACGGCAAGGGCGTGCTGGAACGGATCGACGCGATGGGTGCCATCGCCGATATCCGCGCCACGCTGGGGTCTGTCGTCGGGCGGGTGGCGGCTTAAAGGGGAAGGCCAGTCGCCCCGGATCAACCGGGGCTGCGAGGCGCAGGAAAAAACCGAAGAGGGAGTGACGACATGGCGGACAAAACATCTGCCAATGCCTATTGGGCGGCGAATATCAAGATCATCCTGATATCCTTGGTGATCTGGTTTGCGTGCTCTTTCGGGCTTGGCATCCTGCTGCGGCCAGCACTGGAAGGCATCCATATCGGCGGCGCCGATCTGGGCTTCTGGTTCGCGCAGAACGGAGCGATCTACGTCTTTCTGGTCCTGATTTTCGTTTACGCGAAGATGATGGGCAAGATTGACCGTGACCACGGCGTGGACGAGTAGGGGGAACAGGGACACATGGATCAATTTACCCTTAACCTGATTGCAGTTGGCATCACTTTTGCCATCTATATCGGGATCGCGATCTGGGCCCGGGCGGGCACAACCGCGGAATTCTACGCCGCTGGACAGGGCGTTCACCCGGTTCTGAACGGCATGGCGACGGGCGCAGACTGGATGTCGGCGGCCTCGTTCATCTCGATGGCGGGCATCATCGCGCTGGCCCCGGCTGGCGGATATGAGCAGTCTGCCTATCTGATGGGTTGGACCGGTGGCTATGTGCTGCTGGCCCTGCTGTTGGCGCCCTATCTGCGCAAATTCGGCAAGTTCACCGTGCCCGAGTTCATCGGCGACCGCTTTTATTCCAACACGGCGCGCCTGATCGGTGTGGTCTGTCTGATCGTCATCTCGATCACCTATGTGATCGGCCAGATGCGCGGTGTGGGTGTGACTTTTGCGCGCTTTTTGGAAGTCAGCACCGACAACGGCCTGTATATCGGGGCCGCACTGGTCTTTGTTTACGCCGTCCTGGGCGGGATGAAGGGCATCACCTATACCCAGGTGGCGCAATATGTCGTGCTGATCATCGCCTACACGGTTCCGGCGATCTTCATCTCTCTGCAGCTGACCGGCAATCCGGTTCCGCAACTGGGCCTGATCGGTGGCTATGCGCCAACCGGCGGTGACATATCCATGCTGGCCAAGCTGGACTCGGTCGTGACCGAGCTGGGCTTCAAGGCATATACCTCTGACACCACCAACATGCTGAACATGTTCCTGTTCACCATGTCGCTGATGATCGGCACTGCGGGACTGCCGCATGTCATCATCCGTTTCTTCACGGTGCCCAAGGTGGCCGATGCCCGGTCGTCGGCCGGCTGGTCGCTGGTGTTCATTGCGCTGCTTTACACGGTCGCTCCGGCCGTTGGCTCAATGGCCCGTCTGAACCTGACCACCACCTTCTGGCCCGGTGCAGAGACCGGATCAGCCCTGTCGGCACCTGCGCTGTCAGTGGCTGACATCCAGACCAATCCGAAACTCAGCTGGATCAACACCTGGGACCATACCGGTCTTTTGCACTATGAAGACAAGAACGGCGACGGCTTGATCCAATATTTCAACGAGCCAAAGCCGGTGACCGACGCCAACAAAGCGCTGGCTGCAGCGGCCAAGACGCTGGCCGACTCGACTGACGCCGACAAGGCGCCGCTGGAAGCCAAGGTTGCCGAGGCGCAGGCCGCGGTGGACGTGGCGCTGAGCGAAGCCAAACTGGGCGACAAATCGTTGGCCGAACTGGGCTTCAAAGGCAACGAGCTGACCAAGGTTGACAACGATATCATGGTTTTGGCGAACCCTGAGATCGCGGCCTTGCCATCCTGGGTTATCGCCTTGGTTGCTGCCGGTGCGCTGGCGGCGGCTCTGTCCACCGCAGCGGGTCTCTTGTTGGCCATTTCCTCGGCCATCAGCCACGACCTGATCAAAGGCTCGCTCAATCCGAATATTTCGGAAAAAGCCGAGCTGCTGTGGGCCCGTATCGCCATGACCGGTGCCATCCTGGTGGCCACCTATCTTGGCCTGCACCCGCCCGGCTTTGCCGCGCAAGTGGTGGCGCTGGCCTTCGGTCTGGCCGCGGCAACGATCTTCCCGGTTCTGATGATGGGCATCTTCTCAAAGCGCATCAACAAGGAAGGGGCGATTGCAGGAATGTTGGTCGGCCTGATCTTCACGGCTGTCTACATCTTCACCTACAAGGGTTGGTTCTTCATCCCTGACACCAACACGCTGCCCGACAATGCGGCCAATTACATCTTCGGCATCTCGCCGTTGTCGATTGGTGCGGTGGGTGCGGTGGTCAACTTTGCCGTGGCCTATGTGGTCTCGATGATGACCAAGGCACCGCCGCAGCATGTGATCGACCTGATTGAATCGATCCGCGTGCCCAAGGGCGCAGGCACGGCTCAGTCGCACTGAAAGAGACGCGCCTCCGGGGGATCCCCGGGGGCGCGCACCCTTTTTGGAAGACCTGGAAAGACCCTGATCATGACGCAGGACAACAGCGCCCTTCTGGCCTTTCTGGAGACGGTCCATCCCTATGACAGTCTGCCGCGGGACGAGATGGCGCGCGTCGCCACTTCCTTCAGCTGCAGTCACTATGACAAGAACGCCGAGGTTTATGCCGCGGGCCAGCCGCTGCCGGGCCTATACCTGATCTGGCAAGGCTCGGTTGAGGTGTTGGAACCATCGGGCGGCATGGTGTCCCTGTTGGGGCCGCGCAACACCTTTGGCGAACGCGGTTTGATGCGCGATGGTGCGGCAGTGACAACCGCCCGTGCCACCGAAGGGTCATCCATCCTGATGTTGCCCGAGGCAGAGTTCCGCCGCCTGATCGCCAGCAATGCCGCATTTGAGCGGTTCTTTCACCGCGGTCGCAGCCATGAGCCGCGTGAGGCCGATATTTCCACCCGCAAGGTGGGTGATCTGATCGCCCGCCCGCCGGTGTCGGTTCCGCCCGAAACCGCCGTGCGTCAGGCCGCTCAGGTGATGCGCGATGCCCATGTCTCGTGCGTCGCGGTGACGGTGGGGGATCGGCTGGTCGGCATCGTCACCGCCCGTGATTTCACCCATAAGGTGCTGGCCGAAGGGCTGGACCCCGCCACGCCGGTATCGCAGCTGATGGCCAAGGATCCGCTGGTCCTGACGCCCGACAATCTGGGCTCTGACATCCTGCACATGATGCTGGAGCATCGTATCGGCCATCTGCCGGTGGTCGATAATGGCCATCTGGTCGGCATGATCACCCAGACCGATCTGACCCGGTTCCAGGCTGTCAGCTCGGCCCTGTTGGTGCGCGATGCGGCCACAGCGACGACAGTGGCGGAACTGGCCGAGACTACCGCCCGCATTCCCGCGCTGCTGGTGCAATTGGTCGGCGGCAATTCCGCGCATGAGGTGGTGACGCGGCTGATCACCGACATCGCCGATACCGTGACCCGCCGCCTGTTGGCGATGGCCGAGGCGCAGTTGGGCCCGGCTCCGGTTCCCTATCTGTGGCTGGCCTGCGGATCGCAGGGGCGGCAGGAACAAACCGGTGTGTCCGATCAGGACAACTGCCTGATGATCGACGATGCCGCGACAGAGGCCGACATGGGCTATTTCGCGACACTGGCGAAAATCGTCTGCGACGGGCTGAACGCCTGCGGCTATGTCTATTGCCCCGGCGACATGATGGCGACCAACCCGCAATGGCGCCAGCGCGTTGCGGTCTGGCGTGAATATTTCCGCAAATGGGTGGCCGTACCCGACCCGATGGCGCAGATGCTGGCCTCGGTGATGTTCGATCTGCGCCCCATCGGCGGCACCGCCAGCCTGTTCACCGACCTGCAGGCGGGCGTGCTGGAGATGGCGTCGCAAAACTCGATCTTCGTGGCGCATATGGTGGCCAACAGCCTGACCCACCAGCCGCCCCTGGGCCTGTTGCGCGGCATCGCCACCATCCGGTCCGGCGAGTATAAGAACCACGTCGATCTGAAGATGAACGGTGTCGTGCCGGTGGCCGATCTGGGCCGCATCTATGCGCTGATCGGGCAGGTGCCGGCGGTCAACACCCGCGCGCGGCTGTTGGCGGCGGCCGAGACCGGGGTGATTTCGTCCTCGGGTGGCAAGGATCTGATCGAGGCCTATGACCTGATCGCCGAAACCCGGCTGCAGCATCAGGCCCGCCGCGTGCGCGCGGGCGAGCGGCCTGACAATTTCATCGCGCCGTCCGAGCTGTCGGACTTTGAGCGCAGCCACCTGCGTGACGCTTTTGTCGTGGTGCGCAGCATGCAATCTGCCGTGGGTCAGGCCCGCGGCGTCAGGAGCTGACATATGGCCTTTGAACTGATCGCCGCGCTGATTGCCGCCGCCGTCCTGGGCCTGATGGCCTGGGCGCTGCGGCGCTGGGTGCCCAGCCTGCCCAAATGGCTGGTGCCCTTTGCCGGGGCGATGGGCCTGATCGGCTTTACGATCTGGAGCGAATATGACTGGTTCGACCGCGTCAGCGCCACCCTGCCCGCCACTTATCAGGTGGTCGATGTGCAGGAAGAGGCGATGCCGTTGCGCCCCTGGACCTATCTGAAACCGATCCGCATGCGCTTTTTGGCGATCGACCGCGCCAAAACCATGACCCACCCGACAGTGGCCGGTCTTCGCATCGTCACGCTCTACAGCTTTGCGCGCTGGAAGTCGGTGCAGCAGGGTCTGATGGCGGTGGACTGTGCCGGGAACCGCCAGGTCTGGCTGACCGACGGGGTAAAGATCTCGGATGACGGAACGCTGACCGGCGCCGAGTGGCTGCCGGTTGATAAGGCGGATAAGCTGCAAGAGGCCGCCTGCCAGGAGGGGTGACATGGCCGAAGTCATAAATCTGGGCGGGGCGCGAAAGCGCCGTGTTCTGGTGGTCGAAGACGAAGACAACATCGCCCTGGCGCTAAATTTTCTGATGACCCGCGAAGGCTATGACCATGACCGCGTGGCCGATGGCGATGCGGCTCTGCCAAAGATCCACGCCATGCAACCCGATCTGGTCCTCTTGGACGTCATGCTGCCCGGCGCCTCGGGATATGAGATCTGCCAGAGCGTGCGGCTGGACCCGACCCTGCGCAACGTCAAGATCCTGATGATGACGGCGCGCGGATCGTCGATCGAAAAGCGCAAAGGGCTGGCGATCGGGGCCGATGGTTTCATCAGCAAACCGTTTGAGTTGAAAGAGTTACGGCAGGAAGTGCGCCGCCTTCTGGGTTTGGGGGGCTAGCGATGCTGGCCAGCCTGTCCCTGCGCATCCGGGTGTTTCTGTTCTTTGCCGCGCTGATGGTGGGGGCGCTGGGCGCGCTGTGGCTGGGGCTTTGGCTGGGCTATCAGCGGCTGGGTCAGCCGACCAGCCTGGACGCCTTTGTGCAGGGCGGCGTTGTCGCGGGCTTTGCCATTCTGGGGCTGATCGCGGGAATCTGGGTTCTGTTTGACACCAACGTGGCCAAGCCGATTGACGCGCTGGCCGGGGCGCTGCGTGCCCGCGCGCATGCCGATGTGACCGGTGGAATGGACGCGGCCATCGCCCGCTATCTGGGTGATCTGGCCCCGGCCGCCACCGCCGCCGCTGCCAGCCTGAGTGAGACCCGCAACGCCCTGGCCGAAAGCGTCGCCCGCGAAACCGCCACGCTGGCGGAACAAAAAGCCCGGCTTGAGGCGTTGCTCTCTGACGTGCCGGTGGGGGTGCTGCTCTGCTCAGGCGACCATGCGTTGGCCTTTTACAACGGGCAGGCCGTCGATCTGATGGCGGCGGGCGCTGCTCCGGGGCTGGACCGTCCGCTGTTTGATTTCCTGCATGCGGGCCCGCTGCGCCACGCCCATGCCCGTCTGGTCGCAACCGCCGATGCCGATGCCGCGACCGACCTTTTGTGCACCACCATCGCGGGCGCGCGTATCCTTGCGGCCCGGATGCGCCTGATGTCGGCGGGCGCCGGGGCCACGCCCGGCTATGTGCTGACGCTGCGCGATGTTACCGCCGATCTGGCCGCCCATGCCCGACGTGAGGCGCTGTTGACCGAGGTGCTGGACCGCGCCCGACGCCCGGCCGCCAACCTGTCCACCCTGTTGGCGGTGATCCCCGAAGGCGAGGCCGGCCCCGGCAAAATGGACGCCGCCCTGCGCCAGGAGGTGCAGGCCCTGACACTGGCCGTCACCGACCTGTCGCGCCGCCAGGATGACGGGCGTCAGGACAGCTGGCCCCTGGCCCAGACCCGTGCGACCGATCTGGCCGACAGCCTGACCGCCCGCCTCGCCGACCACGACCTGCCGTTGGAGACCGCCGCGGCCGACCTCCTGTTGCGCTGCAACGGGTTTGAGGTGATCTCGCTCTTGGACGATATCGCCCTGCATATCCGTGCCGCCGGACTGGCCCAATCACTACGCCTGACCATCGAGGAAGAAGATAGCGGTGCGATGATCCGGCTGATCTGGGCTGGACAACCGCTGTCGATCGGCCTGCTGGACGGTTGGCTGGAAGAGCCCCTGGACCGCGCCGTCCCCGAGATTGTCACCCGCACCGTGCTGGCGACCCATGCGACCGAGATCTGGCCCGAACCCTACGGCGCCTTGCAATCGCTGTGCCTGCCGATCCGTCAGGCCCGGCGCGTCACCCAACGGCCAAAACCGGTGCAACGCCGCGTGGTCTATGACTTTGACCTCTTGGACAAATCCCGCGACGCGGTGGTTGCCGACACTGCCCTGTCCGACCTGACCTGCGTGGTGTTCGATACTGAAACCACCGGCCTTCTGCCGCTGCAAGGTGACGAAATCGTGCAGATCGCCGCCGTCCGTATCGTCAACGGCCGCCGGGTTGAGGCAGAGGTGTTTGACACCCTGGTCAACCCCCGCCGTGGCATCCCGATGTCGTCAACCGAGGTGCATGGCATCACCGAAGCCATGGTCGCAGATGCCCCTTTCATCGAAGACGTCGCCGCGCGCTTTCACAAATTCGCCGAAGGCGCTGTGCTGATCGCCCATAACGCGCCGTTTGACATGGAGTTCCTGCGCCGGGCCGAAAAGAAGATCGGCCTCAGCTTTGACAACCCGGTGCTGGATACCGTGCTTCTGTCAGCCGTGATCTATGGCCAGCATGAAGTGCATTCCCTGGATGCCCTGACCCACCGTCTGGGCCTGACCATCCCCGAAGAAGCCCGCCATACGGCCATCGGCGACACCGTCGCCACCGCTGACGCCTTTCTGAAATTGGTGCCGATGCTGCAGGGCAAGGGCTTGCGCACCTTTGGCGACGTGCTGGCCGAAGTGCGTAAACACGGCCGGCTGCTGAAGGATCTGAACGGCTGAAACTGCACTCGGCCGCAGCCGGGCAGGGGGGCTGTCTGCCCCCCACGGCGCAGAGCGCCTCCCCCCGAGGATATTTTTGCCAAGATGAAACGCAAGTCCGACCTTCATCTTGGCCCAAATATCCCCCGCGCGGCGCGCACGTCCGAGGCGATTTGCGCATCCGCAAACGCCGAGACAAAAGGCTTGCGGCGTCAGCCGCTCAATCTGAAACCGCTGGTTACAGGTTGTCGGCCTGCGGAAAGCCCAGCACATGATAGCCGCCGTCGACGTGAATGACCTCACCGGTCGTCGCTGCACCGTACTCTGAGCAAAGCCAGGCCGCCGTGCCGCCAATCGCCGCCAGTGTGGCATTGGCCCGCAGGGGCGCGTTTTCTTCCGTATGGCGGAAAGTCGCCCGCGCGCCGCCGATGGCCGACCCGGCAAGCGTCTTCATCGGCCCCGGAGAGATCGCGTTGACCCTGATCTTTTGCGGCCCCAGGTCATTGGCCAGATAGCGCGTCGCAGATTCCAGCGCTGCCTTGGCCACGCCCATCACGTTGTAATTCGGCGAGACGCGGTTCGATCCCTGAAAGGTCAGGGTAATCAGTGCGC
The DNA here is from genome assembly GCA_049291415.1 of Paracoccaceae bacterium. Lineage (GTDB taxonomy): Bacteria > Pseudomonadota > Alphaproteobacteria > Rhodobacterales > Rhodobacteraceae > Pseudogemmobacter. The sequence goes on from JBATPI010000098.1 coordinate 21,778, forward strand.
CGCCATTTGGCATCATGCCTTCGGCTCGGCGCGCAATGTCGATGAAACTGAAGCAGGATATATTCAGCGAGTTCAAAAAGTTGCCGCGCGTGGTGTTCACAAACCGTCCGGTCAACTCGGTCTTGTCGGAAAACGCGATGGCATGGACGACGAAATCCAAGCTGTCCCAGCGCTGCCCCAGGGATGCGAAGCAGGCGTCCAAAGACGCCTCGTCCGTCACATCGACATCGACCATGAAATCCGAGCCGACCGAAGCCGCCAAGGGGGCCAGCCGCTTGCCAAACGCTTCTCCCTGATATGAGAATGCCAGCTCTGCCCCTTCGGCATGCAGGGCGCTTGCAATCCCCCAGGCGATCGAGCGTTCATTCGCCACGCCCATGATCAGGCCGCGCTTGCCCTTCATCAGGTCTGCCATTCAAGCGCCCCCCAAGATTTTCTCGAATCAACCCAGATATTTAGACAAGATCAAAGTGGCATTGGTGCCACCAAAACCGAACGAGTTCGACAGCGCCGAGTCGATATCGACATTTTCACGCAAGGACGTGACAATCTCTGCCGGGTCCAGTGCCGGGTCCAGTGTGGTCACATTGGCCGAGGCCGCAATGAACCGGCCTTGCATCATCAAGAGCGAATAGATCGCCTCATGCACGCCCGTGGCCCCCAGCGAGTGCCCGGTCAGCGATTTGGTCGAGGCCACCGGTGGGGTGGTTCCCCGTCCAAAGACGTTGCGGATCGCCTCCATCTCGGTGACATCGCCGACCTGCGTCGAGGTGCCGTGGCTGTTGATATAGTCGATCTTGCGCCCCTTCGGCAGCGTTGCCAGCGCCAGCTTCATCGACCGCTCACCCCCCTCGCCCGAGGGCGCGACCATGTCATGGCCATCCGACGTCGCGCCATAGCCTGTCACTTCGCCGTAGATCTTGGCGCCGCGCGCAAGTGCGTGGTTCAGTTCTTCCAGCACCACCACGCCGCCGCCGCCCGCAATAACAAAACCGTCGCGGCTGGCGTCATAGGTGCGGCTGGCCGTGGTCGGTGCGTCATTATACTTCGACGACATCGCCCCCATTGCGTCGAACAGGCAGGATAGCGTCCAGTCCAGTTCCTCGCCGCCGCCTGCGAAAACAATGTCCTGCTTGCCCATCTGAATCAGTTCGGTGCCATTGCCGATGCAATGGGCCGAGGTTGAGCAGGCCGAGGTGATCGAATAGTTTACGCCCTTGATCTTGAACGGCGTCGCCAGACAGGCCGAGGTGGTCGAGGACATGCCCTTGGTCACCCCGAACGGCCCGATCCGCTTTGGCGATCCGCTATCGCGTACGATGTTATGCGCCTTGAAGAACGACTTGGTCGATGGCCCGCCAGAGCCGACGATGATCCCCGTCCGCTCATTGGATACGTCCGAAGGCTCCAGCCCGGAATCCTTCACCGCCTGATCCATGGCGATGAAGTTATAGGCCGCCCCATCGCCCATGAACCGCAAGTCGCGCTTGTCGATGTGATCTTCCAGCACGATATGCGGCTGGCCATGGATCTGGCTGCGAAACCCGCGCTCGGCATAATCGGGCGCAAAGACGATGCCCGATTTTCCGGCGCGCAAGGACGCTTCGACCTCGGCGGCGGAATTTCCGATGGACGAGACGATGCCGATCCCGGTGATGACGACGCGGCGCATGGGGTGCCTCCTGGTTAGACTTGGAAAATGTGTAGGGCAGGGCGGGGAAGGGGGCAAGCAGGTAGTCAAACAGGTGGCCAAGGCTGGCAGCAAGGCAATTACGTCGCATATCGCCGGGCCTGCGAACCAATCGACCGCCGTTTGCATTGCAGTTGCGCAGGTCGGTGCGCCCTGTAGAGTCTGGCCTATGAGAAGAAAATACACTGGAAAATGCCTGTGCAGCGCAGTCACCTACGTGGCCGATGGGCCGCCAATCATTGTTGCACAATGCCATTGCGAAGCGTGTCGCCGATCGAGCGGAACAGGCCATACGGTGGGCGCAATGTTTCGGTCTGATGCGGTGATCGTGATCGGAAATCTAAGTGAATTCAGCTATTCATCTGACAAAGACTCAACGGTCACCAAGGCGTTTTGCGCGCAGTGCGGAAGCCCGATTCATGGACGAAACACTGGAATGCCCGGTCATCTGACCTTGACGCTTGGCACAATGGTTGATGCCAACGGGCTGGATATTTCTGTCGTCATATATGAGAGCGAAAAACCGCACTGGGACCAGCTTGGTCCCAATATCGTTTCATTTGCGACGCAGCCTGGTTGGATACCAGAAGGCTGAATGGTGCCTTATGCAGGGTCGTTTCTGGAACGCAGCTTAGTATTCCGATTACGCCTCAGACAGCGCCACCTTCATATCCGTCACCAGATAGATTACCTCGCCATCCGCCTCGACCCGGCCATTGGCGACGCCCATGGTCAACCGGCGGCTCTGGATCGCCTTGGTGAAATCGACGAAATAGGTCAGCTTCTTGCGGTCCGGCCGCACCATCCCTGTCAGTTTGACCTCGCCCACACCCAAGGCATAACCGCGCCCCAGCCAGCCGCGCCAGCCAAGGTTGAAGCCGGTCAGCTGCCAAAGGCCGTCCAAGCCCAGACAGCCCGGCATGATCGGGTTGCCGGGGAAATGGCAGTCAAAGAACCACAGGTCCGGTGTGATGTCGAATTCGGCCACTACATGACCCTTGCCATGCTCGCCCCGGTCTTCGGACATATCGGTGATCCGGTCCATCATCAGCATGGGTGGCGCGGGCAATTGCGCATTGCCGGGGCCAAAGAGTTCGCCCCGCGCGCATTTCAGCAGGTCTTCCTTGTCGAAACTTGTCGGATATAGACCCATCGTGCCGTTGCCCCCGCAATGTCATCGTCTTTGTCCCCGTGTAACAGAGGCATAGAAGGGCGCGCAAGGGTGGGGCACCCGTCGCCTTGAGCTGCATTGCGCGCCAGTTGCAAGTGATTTTCATTTGAATGAAACGCCCCGCCCCCTATATACTGTGTACGACATGCAACATTCAGACGGAAGAACGGGCGCGATGACGCAACAGTCTCAGCCAGTCACAGATCATGCCAGGCAGTCGCGCGGCGCAGATTGGCTGGCGCGTGGCGGGCTGCGCCCCACTCGGCAGCGGCTGGCGCTGGCTGGACTGTTGGTTGGCGACGGCCTTGATCGTCATGTAACCGCCGACAGCCTGTATCTGTTGGCCGCGCGGACCGGCGAAAAGGTCAGCCTTGCCACCGTCTACAACACGCTGCGCGCCTTTTGCGACGCGGGCCTGATGGCTGAAATCGTCGTTGACGGCTCAAAAAGCTATTTTGACACCTGCACCGACGATCACCCGCATTTCTACTGGGAAGACGGCGCGCATCTGACCGATGCCCCGAAAGATCAAGTGCAGATCACCAGCCTGCCCTCCCCACCCGATGGCACCAGAATCGCCCGCGTCGATGTGGTGATCCGTCTGCGGCGCGCCTGACCAGAACCACACCATAGATTTCATCTTGGCAAAAATATCCCGGGGGAAAGCGCGCCTTCGCGCTTGGGGGCAGCGCCCCCCCGCCGGGATCATGGAATGCGGCCGTCTGGCCGTACAATTGCCTTGCTGGCCGATCCTGCGCAAAAGCCGGATTTCAGAACCACTGACCGGGTTCCATCAGTCCCAGATCCATCAGCTGCTGGCTCTGCCATTCGAACGGGGTCGAATTGTGCCAGCGGAAATTCTGGATCTCGAACCGGGATCCGGGGTTGGTGCGCAAGGCCTTGGCGGTGCGGAACGAGCAGACCGCAGCGGTGATGTTGTTGTGCCATGGGCAGGCATAGGTGTTCATCTCGGGCTCATTGAAGGTGAAATCAGCGCCCAGTCGCAGCCCCTTGCGCGCCTTGAAGATCGACACCCGGTCAATTTTGCGTCGTGCCCATGGCACATGTTCCTCGAACCTCCAGCGCAACCCGCCGTAGAAATCCAGCTGCCGCTCAACCGGGGCCCAATCTTTGGCCTCATCCTTGCGGGCCAGCGCGTAATAGCCCGACCGGTCCATATGCGCGGTCTCCAGTGACACCGCATTGCTGTAAACATCCAGATCGCCTGCATAAAGATCGATCACATAGGTCAGCATCGCCTCGCGCCGCTCTTCGGTGTGAAAGGCCAGCATCTCTTGTACCGTGCGCGTTTCGCAGAACGGAAAGAACAGGTATTCGGCGTTATAGCAGTAGTAGATCCACGTTCCCGCGGCGGCATCGTTTATGCGGTTCACCGCCTCGGGCAGGGAGGCATCGGCATAGACGTCATGCGCAATCAAATGCACCTGATCTTGCAGTTCGGGTGCCAGAATCACCTCGGCCGGGGCCAGCAGGATCACGGTGCGGAACCCCGAGGTCAGGTTGTGGCGGCAGGTGCTGTCGATCTCAACCGCATCTTCGGCCATCACGACGCTGATCGGGCCCTTGGCCAGTACGGCCGCGCCGCGCCGCAGGAAATCATCAAGATCTTTATAGCGCATTGGCACTTTCAGAAACAAAGCTGGTTGCGACGCGGTTATTGTTTCCAAAATCGGTTAAGTCGGAGTTTATGGCAAGGGGGCAAGCTGCTTGCTTCGTATTCAGCCCTTTGGCGGTCGATTTTGACACGGGGCATTGCCTGGCGATGGCGCTACCCTTGGCGCAGTAACGAAAGGCCGCGCCCGATGACCCAACCCACGACCGGCGGCTGCCTGTGCGGCAAGGTTCGCTATCAGACCGATGCACCACTGCGCGATGTGGTTTTTTGCCATTGTGCCCAGTGCCGCCGGCAAACCGGGCTTTACTATGCCGCCACCTCTGTCCCCTGGGACAGTCTGCGCCTGACCGGGGCTGACGGTCTAAGCTGGTATTCCGCCTCGACCTTTGCAAAACGCGGCTTTTGTGGCACATGCGGATCGGCCCTGTTCTGGAAGCCCGATGATCTGCCCCATGTCGCCATTCTGGCAGGATCGCTGGATGATCCCAGTGGGCTGAAAGCCAGCTGCCATATCTTTACCGCCGACAAGGGCTGTTATTACGACATCGCCGACGGCCTGCCGCAATTTCCGCGTGACGCACCCGATCTGCCCGTCGCTGCCCCGTGACCGCCGCCCCGAGACCGCCCCGCCGACTGCGTTGCACCGCCCCTCGCTTGGCTGTAGATACGGCCCCTAGCAAGCCCAAAGGGGGTCGCCGTGGCGGACGCAAAGAAGCTGTTCATCAAGACCTATGGCTGTCAGATGAACGTCTATGACAGTGAGCGGATGGCCGAGGCCATGGGCGCAGAAGGCTATGTGCCCACCGACAGCGTTGAAGATGCCGATATGGTGTTGCTGAACACCTGCCATATCCGCGAAAAGGCCAGTGAAAAGCTGTATTCCGATCTGGGTCGGTTAAAGCCCTTGAAGCAAGCCCGCCCTGATCTGAAGATCGGCGTGGCGGGCTGCGTCGCGCAGGCCGAGGGGGCTGAGATCCAGCGCCGGATGCCCTTGGTGGATATTGTTGTCGGTCCGCAGGCCTATCACCGGCTGCCCGCCATGGTGCGGGCGGGCGGGCAAAGCGTCGATACCGAGTTCCCGGCCGAGGACAAATTCGACCACCTGCCACAGCGCAAGACATATCGCGGCCCCACCGCCTTTCTGACCGTGCAGGAAGGCTGCGACAAGTTCTGTGCCTTTTGCGTGGTGCCCTATACCCGCGGGGCAGAGGTCAGCCGCCCGCCCGCCCGCTTGATGGAGGAAACCCGCGCATTGATCGACCGCGGTGTGCGCGAAGTTACTCTGCTGGGTCAGAACGTGAATGCCTGGGCCGTGGATGGCTGGGGCCTTGGCCGGTTGATCCGCGAGTTGGCCGCGCTGCCGGGGCTGGACCGTATCCGCTATACCACCAGCCATCCCAATGACATGGCCGATGACCTGATCGCCGCCCATGCCGAGGTGCCGCAGCTGATGCCTTATCTGCATCTGCCAGTGCAATCGGGATCGGACCGCATCCTGAAGGCGATGAACCGCAAGCATACCGCCGCGCATTATCTGCGCGTGATCGACCGGATCCGCACCGCCCGCCCCGATATACTGCTGACGTCGGATTTCATCGTGGGCTTCCCCGGTGAGACCGACGCCGACTTTCAGGCCACAATGGATCTGGTCCGCGCGGTTGGATTTGGCATGGCCTACAGCTTCAAATATTCGGCCCGCCCCGGCACGCCTGCCGCCGAAAAAACCAATGTCCCCGATAACATCGCCACCACGAGGCTGGCAGAGTTGCAGAGTCTGCTGACCGCCCAACAGCGCGCCGCGCAAAATGCGATGGTCGGCCAAGAGATTTCGGTGCTGTATGAAAAGCCCGGCCGCCTCCCCGGGCAGATGGTGGGCAAGTCGCAGCACCTGATGTCAGTGCATGTTGATGACCCTGCCGGCAAGGTCGGTGATCTGGTGCGGGCGCAGGTTTCGGCGGCTGTTACCAACTCATTGGCGGCACGACGAATTCCCGATTGACAGCACCAGCGGCGGATTGTTTCCAAATCAGCCCAAATCAACAGTTATCCACAGGATATTGTGGGTAAATTGGGACTGACCGCCATATAAATGCCTCAAATGCCGACGAATCCCCTTTACTTCGCGTCATACCGACGGCAAATCTGTGAACAGCTGTCACAGAATGGTGAAGGGGGCTCTCGCGTGAAATGTTATTCACACGCAGTGCGTATGATGTTGGGAGGCTTGGTTTTTGCTGCCGGCCTCGGCGGTGCGTCTGCCGCGCTTGCGCAAAATGGTCCGGAGGTTACCGGGTCAATCGAATGGGGTGTATGGGTCGACGATGACGGCTGCATGCACTGGTGGGCGGATGGTGGCCTGGAAGGCTACATGGTGCCGCGCCGCGACCCCAAGACCGGCAAGCCGGTCTGCCTGAAGAAGAATACCTGTCTGGTTGAAAATACCGACACGTGGTTTGCGACTGACAGCTCTAAGCTGACGACGCATGGCCGGGACAGGTTGCGCCAGTTCTTCAGTCAGGCGGGTGCGTTCGGTTATGCCATCTATGGCCATACCGACAGCCGCGCGTCAGACGAATACAACATGTCGCTCTCCAAGCGCCGTGCCCATGCGGTGGCCGAAGTGGCCCGCTCGGTCGGTGCCTCGGTTGAGCGTGAGTTGGGCTTCGGCGAGCGTGAGCCCGTTGCCTCGAACAGCACGTCGGCGGGTATGGCGAAAAACCGTCGCGTCGAAATCGTTTGCTACCGGTGGTGATGGACATGCAGAGCTTTATGAAACTCGGCACGGGTCTGGTCGCGGCGCTTTTGCTTTCGGGCTGTGTCACAGAATCCTTTGAGGGCACCGAACGCTATCGCGGTGCAGACTCGGTGATCGCGACGGGTCAGGATCAGGGCAAGGATACCGGGATCCTGGTAAATGGCCGGGCAGCCATCGCCTACGATCCCGATGGGTGCCAGAACTGGCTGATGGACGATGGTTTGGAAGGCTATTCCAGCCCGCGCTATGACCCCGCCACGGGTCTGCCGGTCTGCAACAACCTGTATCCCCCCGGAACGGTGGTCAAAAACTACCAGACCGGCACCGAAGGGGTCGTAGATCGCGTCTCGGGCCATGGCCGCAAGACGGTGGTCGTGCGCCGCTAAGGTCGCGCAAATCAAGCAAATCGGGGCCGTAGCGGACGCTGCGGCCCCTTTGCTTTGCCCGGGTCCGGCATGAAATGGCGCGGATAAGCGCAAGATATGGTGAGCCGGGCGAAAACCCTTGCCAGTTCGCGGGGTCTGTCGCAGGCTGTGCATCATATAGGCCCCATTGCACCAAGGAGACCCTGATTGGGCATCAGCGCGCTGACCCCCCCGACTCAGTCTGAGGATATGGTCGAAACCATCCTCGAATTTCCCGACAACCGGTTGTTGATCGACCTCTGCGGTGAATTCGACCGCAACCTGTCACAGGTCGAGCATCAAATGGGGGTGCATATCCTGCGGCGCGGCAATCGTCTGGCGGTGATCGGCGACAAAGGTGCGCGGGACCAGGCCGCTGCGGTGCTGCGCAGTCTCTATGCCCGGCTGGAGGCGGGGCGCGGATTGGCGGCAGGTGACATCGATGGGGCGATGCGCGTGGGCCAGCCCACTCCTCAGACCCCGGCGGGTGATCAGATTGAGCTGTTCAATGCCGGAATGGAATTGCGCACCCGCAAAAAGGCGGTTGAACCGCGGACAGAGGCGCAAAAAGCCTATGTCGCCAACCTGTTCCAGAATGAGCTGGGGTTCGGTATTGGCCCCGCGGGCACCGGCAAGACATATCTGGCGGTTGCCGTAGGTGTGACGATGTTCATCTCGGGGGCGGTGGAAAAGATCATCCTGTCGCGCCCTGCGGTTGAGGCGGGTGAGCGTCTGGGCTTTTTGCCCGGCGATCTGAAGGAAAAAGTCGATCCCTACATGCAGCCGCTCTACGATGCGCTGAATGATTTCCTGCCCGCCAAACAGGTCGAGAAACTGCTGGCCGAAAAGCGGATCGAGATTGCACCCTTGGCCTTTATGCGCGGCCGCACCCTGTCGAACGCTTTTGTCGTGCTGGATGAGGCGCAGAACGCCACGTCGATGCAGATGAAGATGTTTTTGACCCGCTTGGGTGAAGGCAGCCGCATGGTGATCACCGGCGACCGGACGCAGGTGGATCTGCCGCGCGGCACCGCCTCGGGGCTGGCCGAGGCCGAGCGGATCCTGAAGGGCGTGCGGGGTGTGACCTTCAACTATTTCACCTCAAAGGACGTGGTGCGCCATCCGCTGGTCGCCCGCGTCATTGAGGCCTATGAACGCGACGAAGAAAGCAACGCCTGACCACTGACCCGGAAAGGGGGCGCTGCCCCCAAGGGCGCAAGCGCCCTTTCCCCCGGGATATTTCGGCCAAGATGAAGGGCAAGGCAGACTTGGCTTCATCGTGGCAAAAATACTCATCTTGTCTGTCAGGGCCTTGAGACGGTGTGCGGTTGTCGCTAGGGCCTTGTGCAATGGGCAATCTGGTTGAGACCACTATCGAAGATCCACGTTGGCACGCTTTGGGCCTGCCTGCGCTGGCCGAACGGGCGGGCCGCGCGGTGCTGGCCGGTTTGGATCTGGCGGTAATTGGCTTTGAGATCGGGCTGATGGGTTGTGATGATGCCCGCATCGCCGTTCTGAATGCCGAGTTTCGTGGCAAGCCGCAGCCGACCAATGTTCTCAGCTGGCCCTCGGAAGAGCGCGCCGCCGAATACACCGGCGAGATCCCGGATTTGCCACAACCGGGCGAAGCGGATGAGCCTGTGTCCTTGGGTGACATTGCCATCGCCTATGAAACCTGCGTCCGTGAGGCCGCCGAGCAGGCAAAGCCGGTTGCCGCACATGTCACCCATCTGATCGTGCATGCGGTGTTGCATCTGTTGGGCTATGATCACGTTGAGGACGAAGATGCCGCAGTGATGGAACGACTTGAGGTCAGCATACTTGCGTCTCTGGGTGTACCTGACCCATATTGAGGGCGCATCCGCCAGACGGGTGCTTGTCGGACAAAGGATCGATGGGAAGTAACAGCGACGGGTCATCCGCAGCGCAAGGCGCGCTACAGGACATGACCGAAGACGAGGCCTCTGAAACCGCCGGACGCGGCTTTTTCGGGCGGCTGCTTTCCGCCTTCACCCCCAATGGCGAGCCAGATGCCGATGGCATGACTCCGGCCCTGCCGGTGGCCACTGCGGGATTGGGCGCTTTGCGGCGTATGCGGGTCGATGATGTGGCGATCCCTAAATCGGAAATCGTCGCCGTACCCCTGGACATCGGCAAGGACGATCTGGTCCAGATGTTCCGCGAGCAAGGCTTTTCCCGCATGCCGGTTTACAAGGGCACGCTGGATCATCCGCAAGGACTGGTTTTGTTAAAGGATCTGGCTTTGCAGCACGGGTTTGGCGCCAGTGGCCGGTTCAGCATGAAGCGGTTGTTGCGGCCCATCCTCTATGCCCCCCCCTCTATGCCAACCGGTGTTCTTTTGCAAAAGATGCAGAAGGAGCGGGTTCATATGGCCCTGGTCATCGACGAATATGGTGGTGTGGACGGGCTGGTGACCATTGAGGATCTGATCGAGACCGTCATCGGTGAGATTGAGGATGAGCATGACGAAGACGAAGGCGCGCTGTGGAAGGCAGAAAAGCCCGGCGTGATCCTGGCCCAATCCACCGCTCCGCTGGAAGAGCTGGAGGCCGCCTTGGGCATCCGTCTGCGCACCGGCGAGGAAGACGAAGACATCGACACGCTGGGCGGTCTGGTGTTCCTGCGTATTGGCCGAGTGCCGGCGCGGGGTGAGGTGGTCGACCACGAAAGCGGCGCTGAGATCGAGATCGTCGATGCCGATCCGCGGCGGATCAAGCGGTTGCGCATCCGTCTGGCGACAGCGCAGTCGCCTGACCCGGACGCAGTCTGAATGCAGACCGCCGCGCGTTGGCCCGGGCTGCGGGCAGTGGGGCTGGCCTTCGGGTTGGGGCTGGCGGTGGCGCTGGGGCAGGTGCCCTTCGGGCTGTGGCCGGTTGCGGTGGCGGCTTTGGTCGGGCTGCTCGCGCTGCTGGTGCGGGCAGGCGGCGCGCGGCAGGCCTTTGTGCTGGGGCTGTTCGCCGGGGCGGGCCATTTCGCTTTGGCGCTGAACTGGATCGTGCTGCCCTTTTTTGTTGACCCTTGGCGCTATGGCTGGATGGCACCCTTTGCGCTGGTCGGCATCGCCTTCGGGATGGGGCTGTTCTGGGCCGTTGCGGCGGCTGTGGCGGCGCGGGCGCGTTGGCGGCTGATGGCGCTGGTCTGCGCGCTGGCCGGGGCCGAGATGCTGCGCGCCCATATCCTGACCGGATTTCCCTGGGCATTGATCGGCCATATCTGGCTGGGCACCGTGGTCGAGCAGAGCGCGGCAGTCTGGGGCGCGCAGGGCATGACGCTGGCCACGCTGGCCGCTGCGGCCCTGCTGCTGGCGCCGCGCTGGCCGGTCAAGGCGCTGGTCCTGCCCTTGGCGCTGGCGGTGCTGTGGGGATCATATGCGCGGTTGGATCTGGTGCCGGGGCCCGCCCCGGGCGGTGTGGTCCGGGTGGTGCAGCCCAACATTCCGCAGACCCTGAAATGGGATCCCGAAGAGGCCCGCATCAGTTTCCGCACGCTGCTGGATCTGACCGCCCAGCCCGCAACCCCGGTGCCCACGCTGGCGATCTGGCCGGAAACCGCGGTGCCGTTCTTGCTGACTGCGGGTGAGGGGGCCGCCGAAGCCATAGGGGCCAGCCAGATGCCGGTTGCCGCCGGGATCCAGCGGGTGCAGGGCGACGCCGCCTGGAACAGCCTTGCGTTGATCGGCCCCGGCGGCACGATCACCCAGACCTATGACAAGCTGCATCTGGTGCCCTTTGGCGAATACATCCCCTTCGGCGACATCGCTTTTGAGCTGTTCAGCATGCGGGCCTTTGCCGCCCAGGCGGGCTATGGTTACAGCGCCGGCACTCAGGTGCATCTGATGGATCTGGGCCCAGCCTTGGGTCTGGCCCGCCCGCTGATCTGCTATGAGGCGATTTTTCCTGAAGAGATCGCCAGTGCAACCCGCCCCGGCTGGCTGTTGCAGGTGACCAATGATGCCTGGTTCGGCACGCTGACCGGGCCCTATCAGCATTTCAGTCTGGCCCGGCTGCGCGCGATCGAACAGGGCCTGCCCCTGGTGCGGGCTGCCAACACCGGGATCAGCGCGGTGGTTGATGCGAAAGGTCAGCTGGTCACCGACACCTCAGGCGCGCCTGCGATGCTGGCCATGGGCGTGCAAGGGGTGATCGACGTGGCCTTGCCGGGCGCGCTGCCGCCGCCGCCCTATGCCCGTTGGGGCGATTGGCCGCTGGCCCTGCTGATGCTGGCCGGGCTTGGCTTGGCGTTGATGTGGCCGTGGCGGCGTCAAACAGCTTGAAACTGCGGTGCTGAAGGCGTAGGGCGCGAGGCGCAACTGCCACAACGGCTTCCTGACGTGGCAGGCTATTTCACATTGGAGCACGACCCCATGAGCCGCAATAACTATATTTTCACTTCGGAATCCGTTTCCGAGGGGCACCCGGATAAGCTGTGTGACCGCGTGTCGGACGCCATTCTGGACGCTTTTCTGACCGAAGAGCCGAACGCCCGCGTCGCCTGCGAAACCTTTGCCACGACCAACCGCGTTGTCGTGGGCGGTGAGGTTGGCCTTTCCACCAAGGAAAAGACCAAGGCGATGCTGGAGCGCGTCGATTCAATCGTGCGCGATTGCGTCCGCGACATCGGCTATGAGCAGAAGAAATTCCATTGGGAAAAGATCAAGATCCACAACTACCTGCATGAGCAATCCGCCCATATCGCCCAAGGGGTTGACCGCGATGGCGCCGGCGATCAGGGGATCATGTTCGGCTATGCCTGCCGCGAGACGGATGAGCTGATGCCAGCGCCGATCCAGTACAGCCACGCGATTCTGCGCCGCCTGGCCGAGGTGCGCAAATCCGGTGCCGAGCCGACCTTGGGTCCGGACGCCAAAAGCCAGCTGTCGCTGCGCTATGAGGATGGCAAGCCGGTTGAGGTGACCTCAATCGTGCTGTCCACGCAGCACACGTCCAAGCGACAGACCTCAAAGGTCATTCGCGGTATTGTCGAGCCGCATATCCGCGCCGTTCTGCCCGAAGGCTGGATCACCAAAAAGACCGAATGGCATGTGAACCCGACCGGGACGTTTGTCATTGGTGGCCCCGATGGCGATGCAGGCCTGACCGGCCGCAAGATCATCGTCGACACCTATGGCGGGGCGGCCCCGCATGGGGGTGGCGCGTTTTCGGGCAAGGATCCGACCAAGGTTGACCGCTCGGCCGCCTATGCCGCGCGCTATCTGGCCAAGAACGTGGTCGCCGCCGGGCTGGCCGACCGCTGCACCTTGCAGCTGTCGTATGCCATCGGTGTGGCCAAGCCGCTGTCGATCTACGTTGACACCCATCAGACCGGCAAGGTCGAAGCCTCGGCCATTGAGAAAGCCGTGATGGAAGTGATGGACCTGACGCCGCGCGGGATCCGCGAGCATCTGAACCTGACCCGTCCGATCTATGCCCGCACTGCGGCCTACGGCCACTTTGGCCGCGCGGCAGAAGCGGATGGCGGGTTTTCATGGGAGAAAACCGATCTGGTCGAGGCGCTGAAAGCGGCGCTCTGACCGGAACCGGGCTGCGGGCTTGGGTGGCATTGAGCCACCCATCGCCCGCGCTGTCGCGGAATGCTTTGACGGCGGCACCAATGACGTGGCCCGCCCGCGTCGGGGTTAGATCCGGTCGATCCGATAGGTCAGGATTTCGCCCAGTTCGCTATCCGGTCGGCTGGCAACCAGCCGCATCCCGGTTTGTTCCGCCACCCTCTGTGAGGCAATCAGAGCAGGCAACGTCTCTGCGGTCACGGCGCTGACCCGCGGATCGGCGAAACCCAGGGCCAGCAACTGACCGACCGCAGCCGTTGCGATGCCCCTGCGCTGCATAGAGGCCACCACGGAATAGCCGATTTCAATCATGCCACCTGCGCCCGGTAGCGCCTTGAAACCACAGATGCCGACCAGGCAACCCTTATGCGCGATGTAGTATCCGGGAAGCAGCAGCTCATCCGGGTGCCTGGCCGCGGTGTCCAGGTACCAGGCGCGGGTCTCGGGCCCGTGAAACTCGGGCGGCCAGTCGGACGGAACCTCAAGCTGAAGCGCCCTGGCCAGCGGGGCACCTGTGTCGTCATCCACGGCGATCAGAGCGGGCGTCATGCGAAGCAGCGTGCAGGGTGAAACGGGCTGGCGCATGAGCCAATTAAACCACCTGGGCTGACGCAGCAAGCTCTGCCCCTGCCCGCACACCTAGCCCCGCCGCAGCGCGCCTGGCGGCAGACCATAGGTGCTGCGAAAGGCGCGGCTTAGCGTGGCGGGGCTGGAAAACCCGGTGCGCAGCGCCACCTCGGCCAAGGGGTGCTGCGTCTCGGTCAGCATCCGCCGGGCCGCCTGCAGCCGCAGCCCCAGCGCATGCGCGCCCGGTGTGGTGCCAAAGGCGGCGCGAAACAGTGT
>JBATPI010000099.1:0-33680 GCA_049291415.1 Paracoccaceae bacterium
CCATTCTGGACGCCGCCGCCTTGGGCTTTCTGGGCATGGGCGCGCAGCCGCCAACGCCGGAATGGGGCACCATGCTGGCCGAAGCGCGCGAATTCATCCTGCGCGCCTGGTGGGTTGTCACCTTTCCTGGCGTTGCCATTCTGGTCACCGTGCTGGCCATCAACCTGATGGGCGACGGGTTGCGCGACGCGCTGGACCCGCGTCTGAAAAGGAGCTGAGCCTTTGACCCTGCTGTCCTTGCGCAACCTCAGCGTTGATTTCGCCACCGCCCACGGATCGTTCCGCGCGGTGGATGCCGTGGATCTGGATATTGACCGGGGCGAGGTGCTGGCCATTGTCGGTGAATCCGGCTCGGGCAAATCGGTGTCGATGCTGGCGGTGATGGGGCTGCTGCCCTGGACCGCGCGGATCACTGCAGACCGGATGTCTTTTGACGGCCAGGATCTGCGCCAGTTGCCCCCGCGCGCGCGCCGAAAGATCATCGGCCGCGACATGGCGATGATCTTTCAAGAGCCGATGACGTCGCTGAACCCCTGTTTCACCGTGGGTTTCCAGATCCGGGAATCGCTGCGCCAGCATACCGATCTGGACCGCGCCGGCCGGGCCAGACGCGCCGAAGAACTGCTGGAGCAGGTTGGCATCCCTTCGCCCGCAGAACGCCTGCGCGCCTATCCGCACCAATTGTCAGGCGGGATGAGCCAGCGGGTGATGATCGCCATGGCCATCGCCTGCAAACCGCGCCTCTTGATCGCGGATGAGCCGACCACTGCGCTGGACGTGACCATTCAGGCGCAGATCCTGGACCTCTTGGCCGAGCTGCAGACCGAGACCGGGATGGGGCTGATCCTGATCACCCATGACATGGGCGTTGTGGCCGAAACGGCGCAGCGCGTGGCGGTGCAATATTCCGGCCAGAAGGTTGAGGATCAGCCCGTCGCCTCGCTGTTTGAGACCCCGCATCATCCCTATACTGCCGCCCTGTTGTCCGCCCTGCCTGAACGCGCGACCGAACGCCGTCTGCCGACCATTCCGGGTGTGGTGCCGGGGCAGTTTGACCGGCCCGTGGGATGTCTGTTCTCACCGCGCTGTCCGCGTGCCGATGATCTGTGCCGCAGCACGCCGCCGCCTGTTCAGCCCGCCGATCTGGGCCATGCGCGCTGCCACTATCCGATTGCCACCGCTGCAGAGGTGACCTCATGACCGAAGTGGTCCGCGCCACCGATCTGAGTCAGGCCTATGAGGTCGGCGGCGGATTGTTCTCCAAGCCGTCGCTGCTGCACGCGGTCTCTGACCTCAGCTTTTCGATTGATCAGGGCCGCACGCTGGCCGTCGTAGGGGAATCTGGCAGCGGAAAATCCACGCTGGCGCGCATGGTCACGCTGATCGAAGAGCCGACCGGGGGCAGTCTGGTGCTGGCGGGCGTTGACGCCACCCGCGCCCATTGGCCCCAATTGCGCCAGAACGTGCAGATCGTGTTTCAGGATCCCTACGGGTCATTGAACCTGCGCCACCGCGTCGGCACGATCCTGGAAGAGCCCTTGAAGATCAACCGCCCGCGCATGTCTGCGGCCGAGCGGGCCGCCAAGGTCTCTGACCTTCTGGCGCTGGTGGGTCTGCGGCCTGAACATCGCGACCGCTATCCGCATATGTTCTCGGGCGGGCAGCGCCAGCGCATTGCGATTGCCCGCGCGCTGGTGCTGGAGCCGCGACTTTTGGTGCTGGATGAGCCGGTCTCGGCGCTGGACCTGTCGATCCAGAGTCAGGTGTTGAACCTGCTGATGGACCTGCAGGATCGGCTGGGGCTGGCCTATCTGTTCGTCTCGCACGACCTGTCGGTGGTCAAGCATGTGGCCGATCAGGTCTTGGTGATGTATCTGGGCCGCCCGGTTGAGATTGCCGCGAAAGAGGCAATTTTTGCCCATCCGCGCCACCCCTATACCAAGGCGCTGTTGTCGGCCACGCCCTCGACCGACCCGAAACGCCGCCGCGACCGGATCAAGCTGACCGGCGAATTGCCTTCGCCCTTGGCGCTGCCAAAGGGCTGTGCCTTTGCGCCGCGCTGCTGGAAGGCACAAGACCGCTGTCGGGCCGAACGGCCACTGTTGACCGGCACGTCCCACGCCACCGCCTGTTTCTTTCCCGAATGATGCCCCCAGCCAAAGGCAGCCCCAGATGAAACGCTCGCGCATCAATGACATCATGGCCGAGGCCGAGGCGCTGATCCGCCACCACGGCTTTGCCCTGCCGCCCTTTGCGCATTGGTCGCCGGATGAATTCAAGGCCCGCGCGCCCGACGCCCGCGCGGTAATCGACGCGCGCTGCGGCTGGGACATCACCGATTATGGCGCGGGGCGTTATGACCAGCTGGGCCTGTTCCTCTTTACCCTGCGCAATGGCCGGCTGGCCGATCTGCAGCGCGGCGGCGGCATGTGTTATGCCGAAAAGCTGTTGATCTCAAAGCAGGATCAACTGTCGCCGATGCATACGCATATCATCAAGGCCGAAGACATCATCAACCGCGGCGGGGCGACGTTGGTGGTGCAACTGTATGGATCAGACGATCAGGGCCACTTTGCCGAAGACCGCGGCGGCACCGTGCATTGCGACGGCATCCGCCGCGATTTCGCCCCGGGGGACAAGCTGAAACTGGCCCCCGGCGAAAGCGTCACCCTGATGCCGGGCGACTGGCACGCCTTTTGGGGCGAGGGCGGCGATGTGCTGATCGGTGAAGTCTCGACCGTGAATGACGATGAGACAGACAATGTGTTCCGCGAGCCGATTGGCCGCTTTGCCAGCATCGAAGAGGATGTGGCGCCGACACATCTTCTGGTCAGCGATTATGCGCGCTGGTTGGGTGTTTAATCCAAAGCCTTGACGCCGACAGGCACGAATGCCCGCCAAACCCTTCGTGCGTTGTCTCAAGACTATTCAGCAAGACATTGCCGTTGAACGAAAAAGCCCCGGCACATCGCTGCGCCGGGGCCTTTCCTTTGCATCAAAACTCTAGCGCTGGTTCTGGCCCATCTTGGCAAACTTTGCCGGATCGGCTGCCTTCAACCGTGCGGCCAGCAGATATCCGATCACCCCACCCGCCGGGATCAGTGACGGCAGAATCCAGCCCAAAGCACCACCGGTGGTGCCGGTCAGGTCGCCAAAGTTCGCAAAGATATAGACGAACAGCGCCGCCATGATTACCGCCGAAATTCCCGGCAGGATCAGCGATGAGATCGGCGAGACCGCAATGCCGGATTTGCGGAAGAACGCAATCACCGACAGCGAGGTGATGCACATCATCCCGATCACGCCCAGGGTGCCGATCTGGCTGATCCAGGTGAACATGTTCAGGATCGGGTCCAGCCCGAGGCCAGCAAAGATCGCCAGCACGATCAGCGCGCAGACCGACTGCACCACCGATCCGATATGTGGGCTTTGGTGGGCATCATGGGTCTGGCCAAAGACCGCCGGCAACAGCCCCTCACGGCCTGCCACATAGGAATAGCGGGCGATGTAGTTGTGAAAGGCCGACAGCGCCGCAAACAGGCTGGAGACCAGCAAGAGGCCCGCAATCATCGAGACGGTCGGGTTGGTATACTGCTCGGCCAGGATGAAGAAATAGGCGGTCGGATCTTCCAGGCTGCCCAGCATCGGCAACAGTTCAGCCGCACCAGTGCCGACGATCATCAGCCAGGTGGTGAAGACAAAGAAACAGCCGATCAGCAGCACCGCCAGATAGGTGGCGCGCGGAATGGTTTTCTCGGGGTCGCGGGCCTCTTCGCCGTAGATCGTGGTCGCCTCGATCCCGATGAAAGAGCCCAGGCAGAACAGCACGGCAGCCGTCAGCGAGCCTGAGTTCAGCGCCGAGAAATCAAAGATCGGAAAGGACAGGCCCTGTGCGCCGCCCTGACCGATGATGGCGAAATCAACCACAAAGACGATCAGATATTCCAAGGCCACCAGCACGATCAGCACTTTGGCCGACAGATCGACCTGCCGATAGCCCAGAAAGCCCACCAGCAGAACGGCGATCAGGCTCCAGACCCACCATTCCAGATTGATGCCGAACTGGCTGAAAACGCCTGCGGACACACCGCCCAACAGGCCGATCAGGCCGAATTGCATGGTGTTGTAGGCCACCACCGCCATGATGGCGACAGCGCCGCCCATATGGCCGCCCAGGCCGCGGGCGGCATAGGCGTAAAAGGCACCGGCATTGGTGACATGGCGGCTCATCGCGACGTAACCGGCGGCAAAGGCCAGCATCATCAGCGTCAAGAGGATGAAGGTCAGCGGGATGCCGGTGCCGTTGCCCAGCAGGAACGCAATTGGCATGGCACCCGCCACACCGGTCAGGGGCGCTGCGGCCGAGATCACCATGAAGGTGACGGCGATCAACCCCAATGAGTTTCGGCGAAGCTGGTTCGCCCCGGTTATACTGTTATCTGTCATGGTCCACTCCTTGTTGTTTCCCCGGGGGCGGTCTTTGTGCCGCGCGCCCGTCGTTTATTGATGGCCCGTTGCGGGGCGATCATGTGCTTAACAGTTTAACTATCTGGTGGCAGATGTATAGCGCGACGATAGGCCCGCTGGCCGTACAGCAGCGCGTCGGGGTTGTCCGACAGCCGCACCTCGGTGACGCGGCCGACGATGATGTGATGGGTTTCCCATAATAGCGCCGTGCCAAGGCGGCATTCAAAGGTGGCGGTCGCCCCGGTCAGCATCGGCTGGCCCAAGGGGCCCGCCTGCCATGCGGCGCGGTCAAAGCGGGCGGCATGGTCATCGCCGCCACGGCCTGCGAACAGGTTTGACAACTCTTGCTGGTCATCGGCCAGAAGGTTGGCGCAGAAGGCGCGGTTTTTCAGGATCGCCGTCGCGGCGGGCGACAGATGGTGGATGCAGGCCAGCAAGGACGGATGCTCGCCATCGGCCGACACCGATGTCAGCGACGAGATCGTCACGCCTGCGCGCCCGCCCGGCCCGTCAGTGGTGGCCACGGCGACAAAGGTTGCCGCCCGGCTCATGCCTTCCATGAATGCTGCGCGAAGGTCCATCTTTCACCCCAGATCGAAGAAACGTTCCAGTTCCACATCCGGCACCCGGCGGCGGAATTCATCATGCTGACAGGTGCGGGTGGCGGTAAACGCCTCGACAAACCGCGGGCCCAGCCAGTCTTTTGCAAACTCTGATCCGGCCAGCCGGTCAATCGCCTCTGGCATCGACCGGGCAAAGTCGCGCGGCGGGGTTTGGGCATAGCCCGATCCCAACGTCTCGGGATCCGGCTCAATCTTGCCCAGGATCCCGGCGACCCCGGCGGCAATGGTGGCGGCGGCGGTGAGGTAAGGGTTGGTATCGGCACCCGGCAGGCGGTTTTCCACCCGCAAAGACCCCGGGTCATGGCCGACAATGCGGAAACAGGTGGTGCGGTTCTCATAGCCCCAGGTCAGGCCGGGCGGGGCAAAAGTGCCCGGCGCAAACCGGCGATAGCTGTTGACCGTGGGTTGGAAGATCAGGCTCATGTCGCCGATATAGGCCTGCAAACCGCCCAGGAAGTGGCGGAAGGTTTCGCTGACGTTGTTCTTGCCCTTGGGGTCATGGAAGATCGCCTTGCCCGCTTTATCCTTCAGGCTGACATGCAGATGGATCGACTGGCTGTCGGCCTGTTCATTCCATCTTGGCATGAAGGTGACGGATTTGCCCTGGCGCAGCGCCAGCGCGCGGATGAAATTCTTCAACAGAACCAGCTGATCGGCAGGCTCCAGCCCCTCACCGGCCCCAATACAAGCCTCCATGAAGCCAGCTCCGATTTCTTCGTGCATCTTGGCCAGGTCGATCTTCAACGGCTCGCACATCGCCGCGATGGATTCATACCAGTCGGTCTGTACCACCTGATACAGGATCAGATCGTGGCTGGCGTGCATGGTGGCGGGTTTCAGGTTGCGGTAACCCTTGGCGCGCGCGCTTTCGGCGGTTTCGTCAAACAGGGTGTATTCCAGCTCCATCCCGTATTTCGGCACCAGACCGGCCTCACCGGCCCGCGCGATCACCTTTTTCAGGATAGACCGGGGGCAGATTTCGGCCGAAGCGCCGGTGTAATTGGACAGCACCAACAGATCATGCCCGGGTTTGGACCACGGCAGATGCCGCACTGATGCGGGGTCCAGTGCCAAAGGATCGTCGTGGAAATCGCCGCTGTCGTCGTTCACCCCTGGAATGGTCAGCATTGCATCGGTCGGGTCCAGCGCCAGCTGGGCGGGCGCCATGCCCATGCCGTTCTTGGCAATCCCTCGCAGGCTGCTGGCGGACACCATCTGCCCGCGCAACAGTCCATTGGTGTCGGCCATCGCCACGGTCGCAAAGCGGCTGGCGGGATCGGCCAGAAATTCGTCAAGCGTCATGTCATTCCCCTGTTGGGTGCGGTGGAGCGCCTGTCAGCGCCCTCAATTTTTGCAGATCGGCCTCTGGGGCCGTTGAGTAGGCGCGCAGGAACACGGCCAGTCCGTTGTCGATATAGCGGGCCAGTTGGTGCCGCGTCGGTTGCGCGTCGGGGCGATACAGCGCCTGCGTGCGCGG
The DNA here is from genome assembly GCA_049291415.1 of Paracoccaceae bacterium. Classification (GTDB taxonomy): domain Bacteria; phylum Pseudomonadota; class Alphaproteobacteria; order Rhodobacterales; family Rhodobacteraceae; genus Pseudogemmobacter. The sequence goes on from JBATPI010000099.1 coordinate 6,568, forward strand.
GGCCGAAAGGATCAGGCCCCACAGGTCTTGCGCGGCCAGTTCGGCATCGTCAAACGCCAGTTTGCCGTCGTCGCGGCGGGCACGCAGATAATCCATGATCACCCGCAGCAGCATGTCGGGGCCCGAGGCCTGATAGACCTGCCCGATCTCGGGAAAGCGCTGCACCTCACCGATGATCAGCCGGGCGATTGCCAGCATATCGGGGCGCATCACCGTATCGGCGTAATCCCAGGCGAAATCATAGAGATCGCGCACCATGCCCTGACCCGACGGCTGATCGAAGGCCGTGCGCATCCGGTCGCGCTTGCCCAGCATCATCGCCTGAAACAGCGCCTCTTTTGAGGTGAAATATTGGTAGAGGGTGGGCTTAGACAGCCCCGCTTCTGACGCCACGGCGTCCATCGAGGCGCCGGAATAGCCGCTTTGCGCAAACACCTTCAACGCGGCATCCAGAATGCGGCGCTCTCGGTCCAGGCGGTTTTGCTGGCGGCGGGGAAGGGCGGTCATGTCCTGTCCCGGGGCAGGCGTTTCAGGAATGTCAGCAGGTGGGCGGAATACACCCCGGGCTGTTCGACATTGCAGACATGGCCCGCGTTGCCGATCACCTCAAAGCGCACATCGGGGCGGGGGGCCGCGTCCCAGATCCGGCCCGCGATGGCGCGGATCTCGGCCGGGGGGGCCAGCCGATCATGTTGGCCGGTCATCAGCAGAACGGGCATGGTCAGTTTGGAAAAATCAAACCTCTCCAAAGGGTTGGTGAAGCAAATTAAGGCATCGCGATAAGTGGCGGCAGGGATGGCGGCCATGCTGTGCAGCAGGGCTGCGCGGGTGGCGTCAGAGGCCTCTGGCCCGGCCAACACCTTGACCACGGCGGGGGCGAAATCGGCGGGCACCTGACCTGCGTTCATCGGCACCTCGCGGCTGACACGGAAAGCCTCACGCTCATCAGGGCCGGCCTCTGACATACCGGTGCAGCCGCCTGACAGGACCAATCCATCCAGCATCTCAGGATGGCGCATGGCAAAAGACGTGGCGATCCAGGAGCCGTAAGACAGGCCCACCAGGACCAGTCGCCTGGCCCCCAAAACCTCGGCCACGCGCAGGATGTCGGCGCAATAATCGTCAACGGTGGATTGCACCGATCCCAAAGTGCTGTCGCCATAGCCGCGCAGATCCAGCGAAGCGCAGCGGATCGTGCTGCCCATGGTTTCCAGCTGCGCCTGCCAGTTGGCACGCGCGCCGCCGATGCCGTGCAGGAAAAGGCACAGCCGATCGTCGCCCAAATCGGGCGTCAATGACAGCGCCAGCCGGGGCAGATCGTCGATCACTTTTGTGGTGACGGCCACGGGCGCGGGCAACCCTGGGGGAGCTGAAACCGCGCCTTCGGTGATTGCGGCCAGTGCGGCAAGCCCGGCTTGATAGACCGCCTTGGTGCCCTGACTGATCGGCCCCAGCCGCGCCAGTGGTGCGCGCACCGTGGCCGACCAGCCGATCACGCTGCCGCCCGCCTCAGCCGCGCTTACGGTGATGCGGGCGTCATAGGCTTCGCAGCCCGCGATACCCTCCAGATGGGTATAGCCGAGCACCCGGTCGGTGTCTGACAGATAGGTCATCTGCTCACGGTACAGCGTGTCTTCACCCGTCACGGTAAAGGCGCGCACCTGCGCCCCTTGCGGGCCGGTCTCAGCGTGGATGGTGGCGATCCACGGGTGCCAGGCCCCCTGGAACTCGCGCACCACCTGCCAGACCGCCTGCGGTGAGGCGGGGGCGTGGCCCTGAACCTGAACCTGCTCGCGGGGCATTGCCTAGCGCAGGCCCTTCAGGCTGCCCGACTCGCCCCGCCAAAGCGAGCTGCGCGCCGCCCCTTCATCACCCGGGGCGTCGTCCAGCTCATCCATCTCATACAGTGCCAAGACGCCTAAGTAATCTTCCATGATTTCAGAGGTGTAGGGCAGCATCAGCGCGCCGCAGCGGCTGTCGCGGTACATCCGCTCTAACGGCAGGGATTTCAGCATGGATTGCCCGCCGCAGGTGCGGATCGCCAGTGCTGCAATCTCTTGCGCGCCCTCCATCACGTTATACTGGGCTGCATACATCCGCATGACCTCTCCCTTGGTGGGAAAGCCTTTGCCTTCGGAAAACGCCTGCCACCACAGCGCGCGCATGTTGGCAAGGCGGGCATACATCTTGCCCACGGTGATCCGTTTGGTCGCATACATGCGGCGATCAATCGGCGGCTGGCCGGGGATCTGGCCCTTCAGATAGGCCACCATGAAATCATAAGCCCCCTGCGCCACGCCCATATATGTGGGCGACAGCGTGGCCATCATATGCGGCCAGTTGGGCAGGGTCTTGCCAAAGATGCCGCGTGGCATCAGCAGGTCGTCGCGGGTGACGAAAACGTCTTTCAGGAACAGATCACGGCTGTTGGTGCCGCGCATGCCCAACGGGTCCCAATCGCCCTTGACGGTCAGGCCGGGGGTGTCTTTGTGAACCACGAACAGCATGGTGTCTTCGTGGCGCGGCTCGATGCCCTCAAAGACCTCGGTGCAGACGATGGTGTAGTAATCGCAATACCCGGCGAGCGAGGCGAATTTCTTGAAGCCGTTGATCATCCAGCCGCCCTCAACCGCGCGCGATTGGGTCTGGTTCGGTTTGGAGGTCCAGTTCTGTCCGCCCTCGGATATGGGCTGCGAATAGATCGCGCGGTCTTTCATGGCGCGCAGGAACTGGCGTTCACGCAGGGGGCCGAATTCGGCCTTTTCCTCGGGCGTCAGGTTCGGCATGTCATACATGAACCGCGACCAGGCCATGCTTCCGTTGTGCATGTTGAAGGTCAGCGCGGTTGCACCGCAGTATTTGGCGATCTCGGCGCCGACCATGGCATATTCGCCCATGGAAAAGCCCCAACCGCCGAATTCCACCGGGATCGACAGGCCGAGGAACCCCTCATCCGCCATGTCTTTGTAATTCTCGACCGGGAAAGAGGCGTCATCATCCACTGCCTTGGCGCGTTCGGCAAAGCGGGCCCCAATCTCGTTCACTCGGTTCAGAACCTTCAGAACCTCAGGCCGGATGCGCGACAGGTCGTAGTAATCGCCGGGGCTGCTCATCGGCATCGTGGCGGGGATAGGGCGCTGTTCGGTCATGCGAGGTCTCCTTGCAAGACGCCATCTTTCACGACGACGCGCCCATCCAGGGCAATGGTGCAGTTGCGCATTGGCAAATCGAAATGGCCTTGGGTAAAGCGGCCGGCGTATTGATTGGCCCCGGTGGACCACAGGAAAGACCCCGACAGGGCGCGGAATTCCACCGCCTGCATGTCGCGCTTGTCATACATCGCGGCTGACACCCATTTCGCGCCGGGGTGCATGCCCCAGCCGACATGGCTCATGCCGTAGGCATTGCGGTCGTCCCAGGCTTCCATATATTCGCGGAAATGCAGGGCATCGATGCCGTCGCCCTTGATCCGGGTGACGAAGTCATCCTCAATCGTAAAGTCGATCTGGCTGGTGAGATAAGTCTTGAACGTCAGGTTCATGTCTCCCACGCCCATCACGATCCGCCCGTTCACCGCATGCTGGCCGGGGAAGGCCAGGCACAGGCTGCCCGGCCAATGCGCCACCGCGCCGGGAGTGGTGGCAAAACCAGCCGTGCCGCCACAAGGTGCCCCCTTCAGGTTCACCGTCAGATCGGTGCCAAGCGCCGAGGTCACGCGCATCTCGGACGCATCGCGCAGCATCTGGATGCCCAGTTGCACCTTCGGCCCGTGTTCGGCCTTCGGCTCGGTCCGCTCCAGGATCTCGGGATGCTCATTGGTGATGACCAACAGCCGCGCGCGGCCAGCCTCTTCGATCTCGGGCCATTCGGGGGCGTGGATGATGCCTTCGACCGTGCAATCGACGATCACTTCGACCAGCTTCAGCGCCTCAATCACCGCGCGGTTGCCGGCAATGGCCCAGGAGGTGCCAGTGGATTTCACCGGAACCGGAGCGGATTGCGGCGGGGTCGGCATCTGGATCATGCAGAAATCTGCGCCCAGATCATAGGCGGCCAACTCGCACAGATGCACCAACACCGGGCGCGATTGGGTCTCTGAAAGGATCGCGATGGGCGTGCCCTTGCCGATGCCGTTCAGCGCCAGCACACGGCGAAATGCTGCCAGCCATTTGCCCTCGATGCGTTCTTGCAGCAACGGAAGCCCCTTTCCCTGATGACGATTCGCGTTCATGCGAATTTCTTAACTCTGGAGTTAAGGTTTCATCGGATGCGCAATTCTGTCAACAGAATTTTCGAAAATCCTGCAGCTGTCGAAAATGAACGCGTTCAGGGCTTCACTTTACCCGAAGCCACCAGCCCCGCCCATGTCGGGCGATCCAGTTTGAAGGCATCGCGGGTGCGGATGTAATCGCTGCCATAGGACCGTGCGACCAGATCCAGCGCGGGCGTGTCGATATGGGCGCGGACGGCGTCGATCAGATAGCGATCGTCGATATGCACCGCCAAGACGCGCCCGATCACCACCGTCTGGCAGGGGCCTGTGACGACAGAGCTGAGAGAGACGCATTCGTAGGACACCGGGCTGTCGGCAATGCGCGGCGGGGCGATGTGGGTTGAGGGCAGGGTGGTCAGACCCGCATAGACCAGTTCATCGACGCCTTTTGGGGCATCGGCCGAGGTCAGGTTCATCTGGCCCACCAGCCGTTTGGGCACCAGATTGACGACAAATTCCCCGGTCTCCAGAATATTCGCCGCAGTGTCCTTGAACCCGCGTGCAGGGTCCGCCATCAGCCCCAGCGCGATGGTCGGCGGGGCTGATCCCATGACGTTGAAAAAGCTGTAGGGGGCGGCGTTCAATGTGCCATCTCTCGCCTTTGTCACCACCCAGGCGATGGGGCGCGGGATTGTGGTGGCGGCCAGCAGTTTGTACGCGATGGCGGGGTCCACTGAGTCCAGATCATAGCGCATCAGAGTTCCCGCACGGCGGGTTTGGCGCGAGTGTCGACCACCAACTCAAACACATCGGGGCGGGCGTAATGGCCGGTGACGTCGAAATCATATTTCGCCCGCATGATTTCGGACGGGTCGATCTGGGCGTAAAGGATGGTCTCACTGATGAAATCGGGGCCGGCCAGAACGGTGCCGAGGGGGCCGATGATGGCCGATCCGCCGCGCATCATCACCTTCGCCGGGTCATCGCCGAGGGCACTTTCGTGGTCGGGGCCATAGGCGGCGCGGGTGATGTATTGGCAGGCGGTCAAGACGAAGGTGCGGCCCTCCATCGCGATATGCTGCATCGTGGGCAGCCAGGTGTCGCGGTCATCGGCGGTGGGAGCGCAGTAAAGGCTGACGCCTTGGTGATACATGTGCATGCGCAAGGCGGGCATGTAGTTTTCCCAGCAGATCACCGCGCCGATGGTGCCGAGGTCAGTCTTGAACGTCGGCAGGGTAGAGCCGTCGCCAAAGCCCCAGATCAGGCGCTCGGCCGCCGTTGGCATCAACTTGCGGTGTTTGCCGACCAATCCCTTCGCGCCGTCGAAATAAAGCACGGTGCAATAGAGGGTCGCGCCATCGCGTTCGATCACGCCGATCACGGCGAAAGCACCGGTTTCCGTGGTGGCGTCGGTGAGGACGGCCACTTCGGGGCCGTCCAGATCAATCGCGGCGGCATGATAACGGGCAAAGGCGGCGCGGCCTTCGGGTTTGCGCATGCCGATGGGCGCGCCAAACGAGGCTCCCTTGGGGTAGCCGCCGATCAGCGCCTCGGGGAAGACGATGAGTTTGGCGCCTTTGGCGGCGGCGTCGCGCAGGCGCTGGGCTGCGGCCTCAGCCGTGGCCAGCGGGTCGTCCGGGTTTGCGGCCATCTGCACGACCGCGACGGTATAGGGATGGGTCATGATATGGTGTCCTGTGGTGGATGGGTCACAGCGGGGGTTTCACACCCCCGCACCCCCGTGGGATATTTAGGGACAGAAAATGCGGTAAGTGCGGCTGCGTCAACCTGTTGGCGTCGCATTGGTGACCGGATGGCGGATGCTGCCGATCCCTTCGACGCAGGCCACCACCACATCGCCCGGCCAGAGCCATTCCTGCGGGCTGCGGCCAGCGCCGACGCCTTCCGGCGTGCCCGAGGCGATGATGTCGCCGGGTTCCAGCGTGATGCCCGACGAGATGTCGGCGATCAGATGGGCCACGTTGAACAGCATGTGGCGGGTGTTCGAGCGCTGCTTTTCTACGCCGTTGACAGTGAGCCAGAGGTCCAGGCTCTGCGGGTCAGGGATCTCATCGGCCGTCACGATGCAGGGGCCGAAGGGAGCGTAGGTGTCCTGACCTTTGGAGAAGATCCATTGCCCGGCGCGGCGGTTGTCGCGGGCCGAGACGTCGATCATCACGGAATAGCCAAAGACGTGTGAGAGGGCGTCATCGCGGCTGACACGGCGGGCTGTGGTTCCGATGATGACGGCCAGTTCCACCTCCCAATCCAGTTGCTGGGTGATGGCGGCGTTATGCTCGATGGCGTCATTGGGGCCGATGACAGTGGTGGGGGGTTTGGAGAAAATCACCGGCTGTTTCGGCAGATCCTTTGAGGTGTCCAGCGCCGCAGCACTTTCCGCGACATGCTCGACATAGTTCAACCCGATGCCGAAGATGTTCTTGCGTGGTCGCGGGATCGGGGCCAGCAGTTTCACATTGGTCAGCGCGATGGCCGTACCGGGCGAGAAGCTGCCGTCGGCATCATCCAGGATCGCGCGCAGGGTTTCCAACGCGGGGCGGCCCAGGTCGATCAGGCCCAGCATGGTTTCGGGCAGGTGTTCGTCGTAATCGGCCCCCAGATTGGCGACATCGACCACCAGATCCTCAACGATCACGCCCAGACGCGCCTCAGCCTCAACCGACGCGCGGTAAGTTACCAGTTTCATGTGTTTATCCTTTAGAGAATGGGCTGATGGCCGTCATTGTCACCGAACGCCTCTTCGCGGTAGAGGCCGAGGGAACGCATGACCGGTAGGTCGTTCAGGCAAAACAGGCAGGCGTCCTCGCTGGAGGATCCGTTGGCATGTTCGTGCCAGGCCCAACTGGGGACGCAGAAGATGTCACGTTCCTGCCAGTCAAACCGCTGGCCGTTGATGATGGAATGGCCGCGGCCCTTGGCGACGTGGTAGAGGTAGCTGCCGGTGTGACGGTGCGCCTTTGTCCGCTCGCCGGGCCGCAGCATCTGCATGCTGGCGCCCATGGTCTGCATCACCGGGCCGTTGGTGACGGGGTTGACGTATTCCATCATCACGCCGTCATAGGGCGACCCATCGGTGCAGGCGGCGTATTTGCCAAGGGCGTCATAGGTCGGGTTCCATTCGTATTTGAACATCGGGCTATGGCCCTTTTGCCAATCCCCGCCCGAGGGCGTCAGCCCGGCATTGCCCCAGGTTTTCGTCATGTCATCAACGGTATAGCCGACGGCCTGATTCAGATCGGGGTGAACTTCGTAGAAATTTGCTTCCAGGGCGTTGACCAGGGGGATATCCAGGCCGTCCTGCCAGATGCACATCGCGCCATCGGGTGAAACGCCGTGTTCATGCCAGGTGCCATTCGGCGTCAGCACGAAATCATTGGCTCCAAGGGTCATCTTGTGGCCGTCAACGATGGTGAACGCCCCGCGCCCCTCCATGATGAAGCGCACGGCGCTGGCAGAATGTCGATGCGCGCCTGCCACCTCGCCGGGGTTCATCACCTGCAGGCCGGCGTAAATCCAGCCCACCGCGGCGGCCACGTCCGTGCGCCCCGGATTGTTCAGATAGATCACCCGCCGTCCCGCCTTTTCCGGCGTCACCAGATCGACCGAGCGGATCACATGCGCGCGCAGATCCTGATAGCGCCACAGAACCGGCACTGATTTCGACTGCGGCGCCCAGGGCTCGATCTTGTTGGCGACGGTCCAGAGCGCACCGGCGTTGAAGGTGTCCAACTGGTCGTAATAGGCCAGCAGCTCGGGCGTATCTTCGACATTGGCGCGGCCGACCACGTCTTCGCGGTGATTTTCACGGCTCTTTGTCATCTTGCAGCCCCCTTTTGGCGGATCGACCTATCATGGTGCATGGCTTTTTCGAAGACAATAAGGATTTTCGAAAATAATGGAATTGCACGATGTGACAGCGAAGGATAGCGTAGCATGAAAAGGATTGCCCAGCATGACTCTTGCGGAAAAGGCCTATATCTCACTGCGCCAGGATATTCTGCGCGGAGCTTTTGCGTCAGGTGCGCCCTTGCGGCTGGCGGATCTGAGTGAGCGGTATGGCATGGGATTTTCGCCCCTGCGCGAGGCCCTGAACCGGTTGCAGGCCGAACGGCTGGTCACGTCTGAATCCTTGCGCGGGTTCCGTGTGGCACCGTTGTCGCTGGCGGAATTCGAAGATGCGCTGGCGATGCGCCTGATGATTGAGGGGCAGGCGCTGCGGCTGTCTATCGCCAAGGGCGGTGATGACTGGGCGGGGGCAATCGTCTCATCGCTATACGCGCTGAAACTGCAGGCCGAACGCAAGGGCGATATATGGGAGCTGGAATCGCGCCACCATGCCTTTCACCGCGCGGTGTTGGCGGCCTGCGACTCGCCCTGGTTGCTGGAGTTCTTTGAGCGGCTGTATATGGCGACCGAACGCTACCGGCTGCCTGCGCTGGCGGCAGCGGGGCGGGGGCAGCGTGACATCATGGCCGAGCATTCGGCGATTGCCGATGCCGTGCTGGCGCGCGATGCCGATGCCGCCGAGGCTTTGCTTAGCGATCATTACTTGCGAACCGCGGTGACAATCCGCGCCCAGATGGCGCCGCAAGCACAGCCCGCCTAAACCCGGTGCAGGGCCAGCGCGACGCCTTGGCCAACGCCAACGCAGAGCGTGGCCAGAGCCGCTTTGCCACCGCATTCGTGCAACCGTCGCGCCGCCGCCCAGGTGATGCGCGCGCCCGACATGCCCAAAGGGTGGCCCATGGCAATGCCGCCTGACTGCGCGTTGACGCGCGCGTCATCGTCGGCCAGGTCCCAGTCGCGGGTGCAGGCCAACACTTGCGCCGCAAATGCCTCATTCAGCTCGATCACATCGTAATCACCCGCCGCCAGCCCGTTTTGCGCCTGCAACCGCGCCACTGCCGCGACCGGGCCTATCCCCATGATCCGCGGGGGCACAGCCGCCGAAGCCGCCGCACCGATCCGGGCAATCGGCGTCAACCCATGCCGCGCAGCCGCCGCCTCTGATGCCAGCAACAGCGCACAGGCACCGTCATTCACGCCCGAGGCATTGCCCGCCGTGACCGAGCCACCCTGCCGGAACGGTGCCTTCAGCGCGGCTAGCTTCTCTAGCGTGGTGACGCGGGGATGCTCATCGGTATCCACCGCGACAAAGGCGCCCTTTGGCCCTGGAACCTGCATCGCCAGAATGTCTGCAGCATGCCAGCCCGCATCATAGCGCGCCTGACTGCGATAGGCGTAGCCGTCCTGATCGGCGCGGGAAATCCCCCGTTCAGCCGCCAGATTTTCCGCCGTCTCGGGCATCGATTCAATGCCATATTCCGCGGCTATGCGGGCATGGGCAAAGCGCCAGCCAATCGTGGTGTCATAGATCTCGGCCCGGCGGTCAAAGGCGCTTTCGGCTTTTGGCATCACGAAGGGTGCGCGGCTCATGCTTTCCACACCGCCTGCCACCACCAGATCGGCCGCACCCGCCGCAATCGCCCGCGCCCCCGCAATCACCGCATCCATGCCGCTGCCGCAGAGCCGGTTGACGGTCAGCCCCGGTACGGTCTCATTCAGCCGTGACAGCAGCACGGCCATGCGCGCCACGTTGCGGTTATCCTCACCGGCCTGATTGGCGCAGCCCAGGATCACCTCATCAATCGGCAGATCCTGACCGCCGAGGAGCCCATCAATGACCTGTGCGGCCATGTCATCGGGACGCAGCCGGGCCAAAGCGCCGCCGTGGCGGCCCACGGCACTGCGCTTGCCGCGACACAGAAAAACGGGGGTCATGGTCTGGTCTCCAGATAGGGGGCGGGAGCGTAGCGGTCTTTCATCGCGGGCGGGGCGGCGGCGTGCAACAGAACCAGCGTGACGCGGATGGCCTCGGCACCATGGGCGGCCAGCATCTGAAACGGGCCGCGGGGGAAATTCAACCCCAGCTTCAGCGCGGTGTCGATGGCCTCTTCGGATGTGCCACTTTCCTGAACCAGCCAGCAGGCCTCATTCACCAGCATCGCCTCAATTCGCAGGGCAATGGTGGTGGCATCCTCAGGTGGGGCAGGGGTGTCGGTGCCGGTCACAAAGCCCGACCCGGATTTGCGGCCCAACCGACCGGCGGCGACCGCCTGTTCCAAGGCCGGGAACACATGATAGCGCGGATGCGCGCCCATCGCCTGATAAAGGCCGCGTGTTGCGGCCAGATTGATGTCGGCCCCGATCAGGTCGATCAGCGCGAAAGGCCCGATGCGGTAGCCCGCCGCCTGCATCGCGGCGTCAATTTCACCCGCTGTGCGCCCCTCGGCCATCAGGGCAAGTGCCTCTCCGTAATAGGGCCGGGCACAGCGGTTGACGATAAAGCCGGGGCTGTCGGGTGCATCGACCACCACCTTGCCCGCCGCTTCGGTCAGGGACCGCGCCAGCGCCGCCGCCGCCCGGTCAGTGCGCGCAGGCACCACCAGTTCCACCAGTTTCATCACCGGGGCGGGGTTGAAGAAATGCAGGCCCAGCACATGATCGGGCCGCGCCAGCCCATCGCGGATCGCCCGCACCGACAGCGATGAGGTATTGGTCGCCAGCACCGGTTGGCCCGAGAGGCCGCGCTCAACTTCGGCAAACAGCGCCTGTTTGATGTGCAGATCCTCGGCCACCGCCTCAATCACCAGGGCCGCGCCGTCCAGACCGGCGATTGTGTCCACCACCTGCAGCCGCCCGGCAATCGCCTGCGCCACATCGGCCGGCATCTTGCCCGCCGCCACCCGCGGCGCCAGCCCTGCCGACAGCCGCGCTACTGCCGTGTCACGCGCGCCTACAACCGCGTCGGTGGCCAGCACGCGATACCCCGCTTGGGCATAAACCTGCGCAATGCCCAGACCCATCGTGCCCAGGCCGATCACAGCCACCGTTTCATTCATGCCAATCGCCCCTTTTGCGGCGGCCATGATGCGGCGGCCGCCGGATTCGGTCTACCCCATCACAGGGCTTGCCTGCAGATTTACACCTCGCCGATGAAATTTCAAACTTGAAATTGTTTTCAAGTGATGTCAGCTTGGGCGCAATCGACAGATCAGACCAATGAGGGAATTTTTATGAAAGTCCTGTGCCTGGGCGGCGGCCCTGCCGGTCTCTACTTTGCCATCTCGATGAAGCTGCGCGACCCTGCCCATCAGGTGACCGTGCTGGAGCGGAACCGCGCCAATGACACCTTTGGCTGGGGGGTGGTGCTGTCGGACGACGCGCTGGGCCGGATGCAGAAGAATGACCCGGTTTCCACCGATGCCATTCGCAGCCAGTTCGCCTATTGGGACGATATCGCCGTGGTGCGCGGGGCTGAGCGTGCGGTCTCGGGCGGACATGGTTTTGCCGGGATCGGGCGCAAGGCGATGCTGGTTCTGCTGCAAGCGCGCGCCCGCGAATTGGGCGTGGACATGCAGTTTGAGACCGAGTTCAAATCGGCTGAAGACTACCGCAAGGATTATGATCTGGTGGTGGCCACCGACGGCATCAACTCGTTGGTCCGCCGCGAATACGAAGATGTTTTCAAACCCGACATCGACACCCGCCTGTGCAAATTCGTCTGGCTGGGCACGCATCAGAAATTCGATGACGCCTTTACGTTTATTTTCGAGAAAACCGCCCATGGCTGGGTCTGGGCGCATGTCTACCAGTTTGATGACAACACCGCGACCTTCATCGTGGAATGCCTGCCCGAGACCTGGGATGCCTTGGGGTTCGAGGCGATGACCAAGGAAGAAACGGTTGAGACCTGCCGCAAGATCTTTGAGGCGCATCTGGGCGGGCATGATCTGATGTCCAACGCGGCGCATTTGCGCGGATCAGCGGTCTGGATGCAGTTCCCCCGCGTGATCTGTGAGACCTGGTATCATGAAAACGTCGTCCTGATGGGCGATGCTGCGGCAACGGGGCATTTCTCGATCGGATCGGGCTCTCGTCTGGCTTTTGATTCCGCCATTGCTCTGGCCGAATACCTGCATTCGGAACCCACCCTGGAAGGGGCGTTCAAGCGTTATCAGGATGAACGCCGGGTTGAGGTGTTGCGCCTGCAATCGGCGGCCCGCAACAGCCTGGAGTGGTTTGAAGAGGCCGAGCGGTATCTGGACATGCCGATGACCCAGTTCGCCTATTCGCTCTTGACCCGCAGCCAGCGGATCAGTCATGAAAACCTGCGTCTGCGGGACCCGGCCTGGCTGGAAGCGGCCGAGGACTGGTTTCAGCAGCAGGCCGGTGGCCAGCCCGGTCGTCGCCCGATGTTCGCGCCTTACCGTCTGCGCGATATGACACTGAAAAACCGCATCGTGATGTCGCCGATGGCGCAATACAAGGCGGTGGATGGCTGCCCGACCGATTGGCATTTCACCCATTACGCTGAACGCGCAAAGGGTGGGGCCGCGCTGATCTATACCGAGATGACCTGCGTGTCCGACGTCGGCCGCATCACCCCCGGTTGCCCCGGCCTCTATGCGCCTGAACACGAAGCAGCATGGACGCGCCTGGCTGATTTCATCCATGCCGAGACCACGGCAAAGCTGTGCATGCAGATCGGCCATTCAGGCCGCAAGGGCAGCACCCGCGTCGCTTGGGAAGGCATTGACCAGCCGCTGCCCGCGGGTAACTGGCCGACCATGGCCGCCAGCGCCATCGCCTATCGCCCGGCGAATGCCGCGCCCAAGGCGATGGACCGCGCCGATATGGATGCGGTCAAGGCGCAGTTTGTCGCCTCAACCGAAATGGCCAACCGCGCCGGGGCCGACATGATCGAGATGCATGCCGCGCACGGCTATCTGTTGGCCACCTTTATCAGCCCGGTCACCAACCAGCGAACGGATGACTATGGCGGCAGTCTGGAAAACCGCATGCGCTATCCGCTGGAGGTGTTCACCGCGATGCGCGCCGTCTGGCCGCAGGCAAAACCGATGTCGGTGCGGATCTCGGCCCATGACTGGATCGAGGGTGGCGTGACGCCGTCGGAAGGGGTCGAAGTGGCGCGGATGTTCCACGCCGCAGGAGCCGATATCATCGACGTCTCCTCGGGTCAGACCGACCCGGCGGAAAAGCCGGTCTATGGCCGGATGTTCCAGACTCCGTTCTCTGACCGCATCCGCCAAGAGGCGGGCATCCCCACCATGACCGTCGGCAACATCAGTGACTATGATCAGGTCAACGGCATCCTGATCGCGGGCCGTGCCGATCTGGTGTGCCTGGCGCGGATGCATCTGGCAGATCCCTATTGGACGTTGCATGCTGCCATCGCGCAGGGCGATACAGGCAGCGATTGGCCTGTCCCGTACAAGGGTGGCGCTGATCTGCTGATGCGGCTGCGCGAGAGGCAAGAGGCACAAATACGGGTATGACATTCCTGGCGGGCAAACGGGTTCTGGTCACCGGCGGTGGCTCTGGCGCAGGGGCAGCACTTGCGCTGGCCTTCGCAGATGCGGGGGCCCAGGTGGTGATCAGCGGGCGGCGAGCCGAGGCTCTGGCCGACACCGCCGCGCGTCACGCCGCCATCCGCGCCGTGCAGGCCGATGTGACGGATGAGGCCTCGGTCGCGCAGATGTACGCGCAGGCCGGGGTCTGCGACATCATCATCGCCAATGCGGGCGCGGCGGATTCCGCGGTGATGGCGAAAACCTCGCTTGCCCAATGGAATGCCATGCTGGCGGTCAACCTGACCGGGGTATTCCTGACCTTTCGCGACGGGCTGAACCAGCTGCCCGGCTGGGGCCGGCTGATCGCCGTGGCCTCAACCGCCGGTCTGAAAGGCTATGCCAAGGTCGCGCCCTATGCGGCGGCCAAGCATGGCGTGATCGGCTTGGTGCGGTCCTTGGCGCTGGAAACTGCCCGCAAACCGGTGACGGTGAACGCGATCTGCCCGGGTTTTCTGGACACGCCGATGACAGAGCAATCCATCCGCGTCATCGCCGGGAAAACCGGCAAGTCCCTGCCCGAAGCCCGCGCGGCGCTGGAATCGCTCAGCCCGCAAAACCGCCTGTTCCAGCCGTCAGAAGTGGCCGCTGCCGCGCTGTATCTGTGCGGTCCGGGCAGCGATGGCATCACCGGACAGGCGCTGACCATCGCCGGGGGCGAGATATGAGCGAGTTGTCCAAGCGCCGCCTGAAGACCTGGATTCGCCTGCTGGGCCTGACCAGATCGGTGGAATCCGGCCTGCGCGAATTCCTGCGGCTGGGCCATGACACCACCTTGCCACGGTTTGACGTGATGGCGGCGCTGTGGCGGCGACGCGACGGTGTGACGATGTCAGACCTGTCGCGCATGCTGCTGGTGTCAAACGGCAATGCCACCGCCGTGGTGGACCGGCTGGAAAAGGATGGCCTGGTGCGCCGCCGCCCCTCTGAGACCGACCGCCGCACCGTCTATGTCGCACTGACCGACGCCGGACTGCGCGCCTTTGACGGTATGGCCGGCGCGCATGAAATGGAGGTGGATCGCCTGCTGTCGGATCTGTCAGACAGTGACCTTGAGGCGCTGACTGACATCTTCCGCCGCATCGGAAAAGGAGAGTCAAAATGACCCTGATGGCCGGGCTTTGCCCAACGCATTTCCTGTGGGAGGTGACCGAGCGAGTCGCCGTGGTCCGCCTGAACCGGCCGGACCGCAAGAACCCGCTGACCTTTGACAGCTATGCTGAGCTGCGCGACATGTTCCGCGCGCTGGTTTACGCGAGCGACGTGGATGTGGTGGTGTTTGCTTCGAACGGTGGCAATTTCTGTTCGGGCGGGGATGTACATGACATCATCGGGCCCTTGATCGGTTTGCCGATGAAAGAGCTGCTGGAGTTCACCCGGATGACCGGCGATCTGGTCAAGGCGATGATCTCCTGCGGCAAACCGATTATTGCGGCGGTGGATGGCGTTGCCGTCGGCGCTGGGGCCATCATCGCGATGGCTGCCGATCTGCGGCTGGCAACGCCTGCGGCCAAATGCGCGTTCCTCTTTACCCGTGTCGGCCTGGCCGGCTGCGACATGGGGGCCTGTGCGATGTTGCCGCGCATCATCGGGCAGGGCCGCGCGGCAGAGCTGCTGTACACCGGCCGGGTCATGACCGCCGATGAAGGTGCCACCTGGGGGTTCTGGAACGCGCTGCACGGCGCAGAGGCGCTGGAAGAGGCCGCGATGGTGCTGGCCCGCCGGTTGGCGGCAGGGCCGACATTCGCCCATTCGGTGACCAAGACGCAGCTGCTGCAGGAATGGGACATGGGCCTGATGGCCGCGATCGAGGCCGAGGCGCAGGCCCAGGCGATCTGCATGCAGACAAAAGATTTCGAGCGGGCGTATCGTGCCTTTGTTGCCAAGGAAAAGCCGGTGTTTCAAGGAGATTGAGCGGCGGAGCCGGGGGCCAGCCCCCGGACCCCCGGGATATTTATGGACAGAAAATATGAGCGATCAGAGCTTTCTAAGCTGGCCTTTCTTTGAGGACCGTCACCGCGAGTTGGCGGCGGCTCTGGAGGTTTGGGCGGCAGCCAATCTGCCGGTGGATCATGGCGATACCGATGCCGCCTGTCGTGGGCTGGTGGCGGCGCTGGGGCAGGGCGGCTGGCTGCGGCATTCGGGGGCTGCTGAGGCCGAGCGGTTGGATGTCCGCACGCTGTGCCTGATCCGCGAGACCTTGGCGCGGCATGACGCTTTGGCCGATTTCGTCTTTGCGATGCAGGGTTTGGGGATGGGCGCGGTGTCGCTGTTCGGCACGCCCGCCCAGCGCGTCTGGCTGGATCGGACCCGCGCGGGCACCGCAATCTCTGCCTTTGCGCTGACTGAGCCGGGGTCGGGGTCAGATGTGGCGGCCACGAAAACCACGGCCGAGCGGGTGCCCGGGGGCTGGCGGCTGACCGGTGACAAGACCTGGATCTCAAACGGTGGGATCGCCGATATTTATGTGGTCTTTGCCCGCACCGGAGAGGCGCCCGGCGCGCGCGGGCTGTCGGCGTTTCTGATGCCTTGCGACGTGGCCGGGCTGTCGGTGACCGAGCGGCAAGAGGTGATCGCGCCGCATCCCTTGGCCTCTTTGCGGCTGGAGGGTGTCACGCTGCCCGACGACGCACTGATCGGCAAGGCGGGCGAGGGGTTCAAGCTGGCGATGTCGGTGCTGGATGTGTTCCGTTCGACCGTGGGGGCGGCGGCGCTGGGCATGGCGCGGCGCGCGCTGGATGAGGCGACCGCGCGGGTGAAGACGCGGGTGATCCACGGCCAGCCCTTGGCGGAATTGCAGATGGTGCAAGGCCATATCGCAGACATGGCGCTGAAGATCGACGCGGCCGCGCTGCTGGTTTACCGCGCCGCCTGGACCAAGGACAAGGGCGCGGCCCGGATCAGCCGTGAGGCTGCGATGGCGAAACTATACGCCACCGAAGCCGCGCAGGAGGTGATCGACATGGCCGTGCAATTGCATGGCGGTGACGGGGTGCGGGTTGGTGCCGCGGTCGAAGGGCTGTACCGCGAAATCAGGGCCTTGCGCATCTATGAAGGCGCCAGTGACGTGCAGCGGGTGGTTATCGCCCGCAGCGTGCTGGGATGATTGAAACCAAGGAGGAGAAAGACATGACCAAGGATCTGCAGGGCGGCATCACGCGCGACGGCACCGCCTATCACGGCCGCGCCTTGAACATTCTGGGCCAGCGCTATCTGCCAAAGGCGTCTTGTGAGGGCAGCTATGCCTTTGAAACCAATAGCGAGCCGGGCCAGTTCGTGCCAGTCCACGTCCACCCGACGCAGGATGAATTCATTCTGGTGCAGGAAGGCCAGCTGGAGCTGAAACTGGCTGGCACCTGGCAGACCGCCCGCGCCGGTGATCTGGTGCGGATGCCGCGCGGCGTGCCGCATGGCTATTTCAACAAATCCGACAAGCCGGTGCGCGCGCTGTTCTGGGTGTCGCCCGCTGGCCGTCTGGAGGCGCTGTTCGAGGCCCTGCACGATATGACCGACATCCCCGCCATCATCGAGGTCAGCGCCCGCCATGAGGTTGACTTCCTGCCGCAAGAGGCCAACGACTGATGATCTTTCACCATCCCCAGCGGATCGAATTCAACCATTGCGACCCCGCGGGTATCGTCTTTTACCCGCGCTATTTCGAGATGACGAATTCCACCGTTGAGACCTTTTTCCGCGAGGTGGCAGGCCATTCCTATGCCGCCATGATGCTGGATCGCGAAGGCGTGCCAACAGCGCGGATCGAGGCGAATTTCCACGCCCCTTCACGTCTGGAAGAGGTGCTGGACTGGCAACTGACCGTGACGCGGCTGGGCGGCAGTTCGATCACCTTTCACCTTGAGGCGCATTGCGACGGCAGCCATCGGCTGACCGCTGATCTGACGCTGGTTTACGTTGCGTCCAACGGTCGCCCGCAGCCGTGGCCGCCGGCCGTTCGCGACCGCATCACCGCCTATATGGAGGCTACATGACCCCCGCATCAAATCCCGACTCCCATCTGGAATTCCTGCACCCAAAGGGCTGGAAACCTGCCATCGGCTATTCCAACGGCGTCGCTGCGCGGGGCCGCATGGTCTTTACCGGCGGCATGATCGGCTGGAATGGTGATTGCGTCTTTGAGGCGCAGGACATGGTCGGTCAGATCGCCCAGGCGCTGCGCAACATCGTGGCCGTTCTGGCCGAGGCAGGGGCCGGGCCGCAGCACATTGTGCGGCTGACATGGTATGTCACCGATAAGGACGAATACCTGAGCAATCTCAGGGAATTGGGTCGCGCCTACAAAGAGATCATCGGCCGGCATTACCCGGCGATGGCGCTGGTGCAGGTGGTGGCCTTGGTCGAAGATGCGGCAAAGGTCGAAATCGAAGCAACCGCTGTGATCCCTGACTAGGGCACGGCATGCCGGGACCGGGCCCGCCAGAGGCCCCGCCCGGATCATGGGGAGAATAAGATGCACAGAAACGCCAGCCTGGGACCCACCGGCCATACCGATACATTTACCCGAGACAACCTGCCGCCCGCCGATCTGTGGCCCGAGATTGATCTGGGGCGGTTCAGCTATCCTGAACATCTTAATATCGCCGTGGAACTGACGGATAAGATGGTGGAAAAAGGCTTTGGCGATAACACCGCGCTGATCGGCAATGGCCGGATCCGCACTTATAAAGAGCTGTCCGACTGGACCAATCGCATTGCTCATGCATTGGTTGAAGATTACGGTGTAAAGTCCGGAAATCGCGTTCTTATCCGATCATCCAATAATCCCGCCATGGTGGCCGGCTGGCTGGGGGCGACCAAAGCGGGGGCCGTGGTGGTGAACACCATGCCAATGCTGCGGGCAGGCGAATTGGGCAAGATCATCGACAAGGCCGAGATCACCCATGCGCTGTGCGACACGCGGTTGATGGACGAACTGGTCACGGTGTCCAAGAACAGCCGGTTTATGAAAACCGTGATCGGCTTTGACGGCACGGCCAATCATGACGCCGAACTGGACCGCATGGCGCTGTCGAAATCGGTGCGGTTTGATGCGGTCAAAACCGGCCGCGATGATGTCGCGCTGCTGGGGTTCACCTCGGGCACCACGGGTGAGCCCAAGGCCACGATGCATTTTCACCGCGATATCCTGATCATTGCCGATGCCTATGCCACCGAAGTGCTGGCCGTGACGCCGGATGATGTTTTTGTCGGCTCTCCGCCCTTGGCCTTTACATTTGGTTTGGGCGGCTTGGCAGTGTTCCCACTGCGCTTTGGTGCGGCGGCGGCGCTGTTGGAGCAGGCGACGCCGCCGAACCTGATCGAGATCATCGAAAAACATCGCGCCACGATCTGTTTCACCGCCCCCACGGCCTACCGCGTGATGATGCGGGCGATGGACGAGGGGGCGGATCTCAGCAGCTTGCGCGCTGCGGTCAGTGCGGGCGAAACCTTGCCCGCCCCGGTCTATGATGACTGGGTTGCCAAGACCGGCAAGCCGATGCTGGACGGGATCGGCTCAACCGAGATGCTGCACATATTTCTGTCGAACCGGTTTGACGACAGCCGCGCGGGCAGCACCGGGCGGCCGCTGAGCGGCTATCAGGCCCGCGTCATCGGCCCGGACGGCGCCGAGATGCCACGCGGCCAGACCGGGCGGCTGGCGGTCAAAGGGCCCTTGGGCTGCCGTTATCTGTCGGCCCCGGACAAGCAGCGCAGCTATGTGCAGGATGGTTGGAACCTGACCGGCGACAGCTTTTGGCAAGATGAGGACGGCCGTTTTCACTTTGCCGCCCGCACCGATGGCATGATCCTGTCGGCAGGCTATAACATTGCCGGGCCCGAGGTTGAGGCCGCCCTGCTGTCGCATCCTGATGTGGCCGAATGCGCCGTGGTTGGCGCGCCGGATGCCGACCGCGGGCAGGTGGTTGAGGCGCATGTGGTGCTGGCCCCCGGAATTGACGGCACAGCCGCCCAAGCCAAGATGCTGCAAGACCACGTCAAGGCCACCATTGCCCCCTATAAATACCCGCGCCGCGTGGTGTTCATCACCGCGCTGCCGAAAACCGAAAGCGGCAAGATTCAGCGATTTCGGCTGCTGGAGGGGCGCGGTTAATCTATCCTTATGAGTCGCAAAGCCCTATGATCACAGTGCGTTGTGGCCTATACTTAAGTCAGCCATTTATCGGAGATGACCATGCCCAAAGCCATAGCCCAGCCCGTTGTTCATATCCAGGATGACCGCTTTACCGTCACCGAATGGCGCTTTCCCCCGGGTTCGGAAACCGGTTGGCATGTTCATGGCCATGACTATGTCATCGTGCCTCTGACCGATGGCACTTTGCTTTTGGACCTGCCGGGCAACCAGAAAATAGAGGCAAAGCTGACTCAGGGCGTGCCCTATTCGCGCCGCGAAGGGGTAGAGCATAACGTCACCAACGGCTCGGACACAGCACCGCTGGCGTTTTTGGAAATCGAGACCACCGCCGACCATACCGCCCATCGCCGCCGCGCCACGATGCAGGCGCTGATGGCGGCGTTCAACGCCCGCGATCTGGATGCGCTGATGGCGTGCATGGCGGCGACCTGCGCCTTTCACACCGCGGCCGGACCCACGGCCGAGGGCACTGTCCATCAGGGTGCTGCGGCAGTGCGTGCTGCCTATGCCGCGGTCTTTGCGGCCTTTCCGCAGGCCGAATGGGCCGAGGGCCAGCACGCCGTTGCAGGCGACACCGGCCTGTCGACGTGGCGGTTCATCGGCACCACGGCCGAGGGGGCATCGGTGGATGTCAGGGGCTGTGACCGCTTTACCTTTGACGGTGACTTGATCGCGCTGAAAGACAGCTATCGCAAAGCCCGGTCCTGACAGCGCCGGACCGGCCCTGGCGGATCGTCAGATAATCGCGTGTGTCAGGGCACCCATGGGGTGGCCCCGTCAGGCGACAGGTCGTAAAACCCGCCCGCGGGCAGGGTCTGCCAGTCGCCGACCTCTCCCCCCGGCCAGACCACCCGCAGCTCTGCCGCGTTATCGGTGCCCAAGCCCAGATGCAGCCAGCCCAACTGTCCGCCCGCATGACCGCCGCCCGACAGCACCTCGCGCCGCTCAACCACCTTACCCCGACGGATCTCCAGTACCGCGCCAATCGCATCGCGGTTCGGTCCCGGCTGATGCAGCGCCACCTGCACCCAGCCGCCCAAGGGCGCGTCTTGCCGCCAGACCTCGGCCCCCGTCCAGCGGTTGACCACCAGCAGATCCAGGGCCCCGTCCAGATTAAGGTCCACCATCGCCCCACCGCGGCCCACCCGCATGGATCCGATGCCCGCCGCCTCTCCGGCCTCGACAAACCGGCCATTGCCGTCTTGCAGCAGCAGGTTGTTGGGGTCCAGGGCCGCGAAATCCGGCATCTCGGCCACGTTGCCTTTGACCACGAACAGATCGGCCAGCCCATCATTGTTCACATCGCCAAACTGCGCGTGCCAGGCGGTTGAGGGGCGGATGTCGCCGCCCATATAGGGCCGATGCGCCGTCACCCCGCGTTTGCGCGCGATGTCGGCATAGATCGGCTCGCCAGCGGCGGGGTCTTTCAGCACCTGCAGCTTATTATCGGCCATCGAGGTCAGGAAATAGTCCGGGTAGCCATCGGCGTTCACATCGGCGCTGGCGATGCCCATGCCCCATATTTTCAGCCGCGCCCAACCTTCATCTGCCGTCCACAGGCGGGGGGCGGCGTCTGGCTGCAGATGCCACAGTTGTTCCTGCCCGCCCTTGTAATACTCGCGGTCGTTCGACACCCGCAGAGATGGGGTGCCGGATCGGTTCCAATCGGTGAACAGCATCGACAGCGCGCAATAGCTGGGCGTCAGCGGCAGGGGGGCCGCGAACTGGCCTGCCGCGCCGCGGTAGAGCAGGTTTTCGGTGCAGGATCCCCAAGGAAACGCCTCGGCCTTGGGGTCTATATAGGCGCCCAGGGCCAGGGTGGGCCAATCGGCCCCCGCCTCCCATGTGGCGGCGAAGGCAGTGGTCCAGTCATCGCTTGCGCTGAACTCCCACGCGTCATTCGCCGCCTGAAACCGGCAGTCGCCCAGTCCGCGCATCAGTTGCGTCTGGCCCTGGCGCAACAGGATCAGATCGGTCAGCCCGTCGCCGTCGACATCCAAGGGATAGGCGCCGGTCACGGCGTCCAATTCTGCCCCGCTGTCGGCGCGGTGAAACGCCAGATCGCCACCCAGAGGGCTGTCATTCACCCAAAGCGAGCCCGCGCCCTGACCGCCCGGAATGTAGATGTCGGGTTTGCGGTCGCCCGAGCAGTCAAACACCGCAGGCCCGCCGCCGACCATATAAAGGTAGTCGCCGCTATAACTGGCGGTGATGCCGCCGGTATCGGGCAGATAGACCGGCACCGCAGGCTCTGCCGCGGCCATCGTTGGCAGCAGGATCAGGGCGCAGGCTTTCACTTTTCCAGCCTCAGCCCCGCCGCCCAGGCTCCGATGCAGCGGCCCTGCTCCAGCCCGTTGATATTGGAAAAGGGAAAGTGGATGCCGCCATACAGCCGCGACACCGCCGCCTCTTCGGCAGCGGCGTGAAAGCTGGGATAGTGGCGCACCGCCAGCCCGTCATCGGCATGGGTGGCATCGTCAAAGGCGAAATCCTTACCGAAGATCGACGTCAGCGCCGCCTCGGCTGCCCCCGATTGCACCGAATGGCCTGAGGGATATTCCGGAAAGGGGGGCGTGATCAGCATCGTCTCCCAATCGGGGTCGATGTGGCGGTTGATATAGGTGACGGGGCGCACCAGATTGTAGATGAATTTCTCATGCCAGCAGCCGATGAATCCGTCGGCCACCGCGACGCCCAGAACCGCCAGCGCATCGGCGGTCTTTGCCGCTGATAACCCGTCACGGGTTGAGATCTGCAGCACGATGGCCACCCAATGGCCGGGTGGTGTCGGTGACAGCATCGGATCATCAGACCAGAACCGCGCGATTTCTTCGTGCTGATCGGTCATCGCTTTTGACGCGCCGTAAACCGCCAGGGCTGCGGCGTAAAAGGCGCTGCCGGGATCCGAGCTGAAGGCCGGATGCGGTGCCACGCGGCAGCTTTCGGCCAGCGGCATCGCAAAGGGCCGGTTGTTGCCCCAATTCGGCAGGAGCGGGGTTTGCTGGATTGAGATGTCATTGGTCGGCACCCAATCATCAGGGGCCTCGCCAAAGGTGTAATCATAGGGAAATCCCATGTTTTCCACCCTTGCGCCACCATCATCGGCCGACCAGGCAAAGACATGCGCGGCGATTGCAGCACCCAGGGCCCGGCTGCGCGCGACCACCGCAGGCGGCAGGTCTGCGTCCACCCGTGCCGCCAGATCTGCCCGCATCGCCTGCATTGCGTGCTGGCCGGTGGGGCCGGTATTGCCAAAAAAATCCGTCATTGCGGCGGCCAAGGCGGCATCCAGAACCACCGCCGGATCATAGGGCAGGTCGTCCTCCGTTGCGGGCAGGGTGGTCAGCCCATTCAATTGCCCGGCCAGGCTCTGCGCGGTTGGGTCCAGGGCGGTCAGCGCCTCATGTGCGATGACGCCGACATACGCAAAGGACCGGCTGGCCACCGGGGGCGAATAGGTCGGCGTGTGGCGCACCAGTTCCAGCACCAGCTGATACCAGTCAAACAGCACCTCGCGGCTGAGGGCGCCAGGGTCCCGCGCGCTGGCTGGTAGCGCGGTCAGGGTCAGGAAAAGCCCGGTCAGGGCCATGCGCAGGAATGCCATGTGCAGTCTCCCCGCAGGCTCTTGGTGGCCCGCTGACAAATCTATGCCGCGCCGGGCCGCCAAGGGCAACCCGCCTCTGTGTCGCGGGACTGGCCGGGGCGGCCCATGGGTTAGGGACATGGTGGCGGTAAGCCCGATGTCGCAGGGAAGTGAGCCGGGTCAACGGTCCGCAATTCCGAGATCTCAATGGAACCTCGGGGTGCAGTCCTATGGTGCCAAAGTGGGCGGCACGATTTCAGGGATCTGTCCGGCTTTGCTGGCCCTGCCATGGGAGTCACGGGGTGGGAGGCTGTCGAAAGCCAAAAAGCCGCGAGGTTGATGCAAGTGTGCCACAAGGTAGACCGTGGTAAGCGGATCATGTTTCGGTCTTTGGCCCCCCATCCGATGAACGGGCGTTTGATCTGGCCTATCTGACCAGAGGGGATGCGCAAGACGGGCCGGATTTGTAAGGTGAATGGGAAATTGGCAATGCCCTGCGCGGCTTGCTCTGATGCGCCTTGCGCCAGCCGTTCCTTGGCCGAGTCGATCCAGCAGGGCTTTGCCGCAGGCAAATCAGGCGGGGAGATGATTTTGTGTCGGGGCCAAACTGAACTCAATGCCCTCGGCGTATGAGGCCGTCTTGATCTGGCGCCCC
The DNA here is from genome assembly GCA_049291415.1 of Paracoccaceae bacterium. Taxonomy (GTDB): domain Bacteria; phylum Pseudomonadota; class Alphaproteobacteria; order Rhodobacterales; family Rhodobacteraceae; genus Pseudogemmobacter. The sequence continues at coordinate 30,622 of JBATPI010000099.1, forward strand.
CGGAACTCGGTCAAACGGCTTCGTGTCTTGCGGAAACCACCCGTCGGTCCTAGGTTTTCCGCACTTCATTCTGACGGGTTCGATGTCTCGATATGTCCTCTCAGTGCTGCTTGCGGTTGCCATCGTGTTGTTCGGTGGGTTTCCGCATGCGGCAATGGCCGGGGACGCTGATGCAATATCGGCCCCATGTCACGATGACCAGGCCGGGTTGAGCGCGCCGTCCGGGGCCCTTCAGCAGTGTTGCCCGGCTGATCATACGATGTCCGGCGCCTGCGCAAATGCCTGTCTGGGATCGGTTGCGACCTGGTTTGCACCACCGGACCCGGCACCAGCCGCATATCGCCCGGTTGCGTATCAGGCTGCGGTGTCTCTTACCCTTGACGGGCGCACGGGCGAGACGGCCGACCGCCCTCCGAAATTCCTCTGAACGGTTGATAAGCGGAGCTGTCCTGCGGCTTCAGACCGACGCGCCCCTTTTGGGGGATGATGGATTTATTCAAGATGAGACATGACCTGACCCGCCGCGGCTTACTGGCCGCATCTGCAGCTCTGGCTGCCACCACAGCCTTGCCGCGGCTGAGTTTCGCGCAAACCACACCCCTTAAGCTGACCGCTGCGACGCGGGTGATCGAGGTTGGCGGTCGCGCCGCCACCGTTATGGGGCTGATCAATGGATCGGGCGGGCAAGGGTTGATCCTTGATCCCGGTCAGCGGTTCCGCGTCGATCTGACCAACGCACTGGAGGAAGAGACGATCATCCATTGGCATGGCCAGATCCCGCCCAATGTGCAGGACGGCGTGCCGAACCTGCCGGTGCCGCTGTTGCAGCCGGGCGAGACGCGCAGCTACGACTATGCGCCCATGCCCGGCACCTATTGGATGCACAGCCATGTGCCCGTGCAAGAGATGAGCCTGCTGGCCGCGCCCCTGATCGTGCGGCGGCCTGAAGATCTGACGGCTGATCGGCAAGAGGTGGTGATGCTCTTGCACGACTTTTCATTCCGACCTGCCGCCGAGGTGCTGGCCGAGATCACCCAAGGGGCAGCACATCATGACATGGGCGCGATGGATGCCCCGGCGCAGAGTCCGGATGGAATGTCAGGCATGGACCATTCCGGCATGTCGATGCCCGGCATGACGACAGACGGCACCGGTCACATGGGCATGGCCATGGGTGATATGAACATGGGCGGGATGGCGATGGACCTGAACGACTTTGAGTTTGACGCCTACCTCGCCAATGATCGCACGCTTGCCGACCCAGAAGTGATCGCCGTCGAGCGCAAGGGCCGCATCCTGTTGCGGGTGATCAATGCCGCGGCGGCCACGGTGTTCTGGATCGACACCGGCGGGGTGCCTGCGCGTCTGGTGGCGGTCGATGGCCATGCTGTGGAGCCTGTGGCGGGGACGTGCTTTGGCGTCGCCATGGCGCAGCGTCTTGATCTGGAAATTGATCTTCCGGATGCGGGGGCCTTTCCTATCCTCGCCCTGCGCGAAGGCGCGCGGCAGCGTACTGGCCTCATCCTTGCCACCGCAGGTGCCGCAGTGCGCCAGATTGATGATCTCGGAGAGGTTGAAAGCGCCGCGTTCGATCTTGACCTTGCGCAGGAAAGACTGCTGCGGGCGGCACCGGCGGTGGGCGCGCCCACCCTTGCGCCGCGCCCGGTGGACCGGACCCATATGATCATGCTGGGCGGCGCGATGCAGCCCTACCTCTGGACGATCAATGGGCAGGTCTGGGGCAATCACACGCCACTTACCGCCAAGACCGGCGAACGGGTGCATCTGTCGTTTCACAACATGTCGATGATGGGGCACCCGATGCACCTGCACGGGCATGTGTTCCAGGTGGTGAACATCAACGGCCGCGACATTGATGGCGCGATCCGCGACACGGTCTATGTGCCGCCGATGTCGATGGTGACGGTTGCGCTGGATGCCGGTGAGGCCGCGCGCTGGATGCTGCATTGCCACCATATGCCGCATCTTTCCACCGGCATGATGACCGAGTTTGCCGTATCGGCCTGAGACATTCGCCACCGGAGCGGGGCATCCCTCCGGCGGCAACCACATTCATCGGCGCGCCTGACCCGAACGGCCAAAGGCCGACGGCAGGACCGTGCCAACGCCGCACAGTCGGCGAAGACAGATTGGAGATTGTATCATGAACAAGAGCCTCATGGGCGTACTGGTTGTCGCTGTCATGGCAGCGGCGGGCTGGTATTGGACACAAGGCCCGGCCAGCGAAGACCCGGTCTCAGTCGTGGCACCGGCTGCCTCACAGGTCGCAGCAGGGGCCCCCTTGGCCGAGGTCACCCTTCCGGCAGAGCTATCCGCCCAAGCCCGGCAGGGTGAGACCTATTTCAACGCCGCCTGCGCCTCGTGCCATGGCACCAACGCGGCGGGGAAAGACGGCATTGCGCCGCCGCTGGTCCACCGGATTTATGAGCCCGGTCACCACGGCGACATGGCCTTTGTTCTGGCTGCACGCAACGGGGTGAAGGCGCACCATTGGCCGTTCGGAAACATGCCACCGGTTGAACAACGCCTGACGGATGGCGAGCTTGGTGCGATTGTTGCCTATGTGCGCGAATTGCAGCGCGCCAACGGGATCAATTGATGGGCTGGAATCTTAGCCTCATACCCGGAGCCACACCGGGCACACGAACATGAAGCTAGGTATGTTCATTTTGATTGGGGCGGCCCTATTGGGAACCATCGGGGCCGCCCTCTATATGTTTGACCGGGACGATACCGCAGTAGCCCGCGGTCGCGTGCTTTATGACGCGAACTGCGCGGCGTGCCACGGCCAAAATCTGGAAGGCCAGCCAGACTGGCGCAGCTCTGGGCCAGACGGGCGTTTCCCGGCACCTCCGCATGACGAAAGCGGGCACACTTGGCATCATTCCGATACCGCCCTGATCGACTATATCACCTTGGGCGGAGAAGAAGCACTGGCGCGGATGGGGGTAAGGTTCGACAGCGCCATGCCGGGCTTCGGCGGCGTGCTGAACACGCAGGAGATTGCGGATATCCTTGCCTATATCAAATCGCGCTGG
>JBATPI010000100.1:0-14109 GCA_049291415.1 Paracoccaceae bacterium
CTCACGGCGACCCGATCCGCCTGTCGGATGATGTGTTCTTTTTCAAACGGATGATCCGCGAAGCCGCCCTGCGCCACGATTGCTTTGCCACCTTCATGGCCAAACCGATCGCCGGAGAGCCGGGGTCGGCCATGCATATCCACACCTCTGTCGTGGATATCAAAACCGGCAAGAACATCTTTTCCGGCCCCAAAGGCGTGGAAACTGACGCGTTCATGCATTTCATCGGCGGCATGCAAAAGCACCTCGGCGCTGCGGTGTCGTTGTTCGCGCCCTACGTCAACAGCTATCGGCGCTACGTCCCCGACTTTGCAGCCCCGATCAATCTGGAATGGGGTCGCGACAACCGCACCACCGGCATTCGCATCCCGATCTCCAGCTCGGCCGGGCGGCGGGTGGAAAACCGCCTGCCGGGGATGGATTGCAACCCTTACCTCGGCATCGCCTCAACCCTGGCTTGCGGCTATCTGGGCCTGATGAACAAGGTCGCCCCGCGGGCCGAATTCAAGGGCTCGGCCTACATCGACAGTGATGAGATCCCGGTGAACCTGGGCGACGCGCTGGATCTGCTGGATGAGGACAAGGCCCTGCAAGAGGTGGTAGGCGTTGATTTCGTCAAGGTTTATGACTCGGTCAAACGAAATGAATACAAAGAGTTCCTGCAAGTCATCAGCCCGTGGGAACGCGAACACCTGCTGTTGAACGTGTGACGCGCATGAACCTATTGCACGTCAATGACCCAGCCGGGGGCTATCCGACCACGTCGTGGTATACCGCGACCAAAGCCGATCTGGCGCCTTTTGCCGCCCTGACCGGGGCCGTGACAGCCGATGTCTGCATTGTCGGCGGCGGCTATACCGGGCTGTCGGCCGCGCTGCATGCTGCGCAAAAAGGCCTGTCCGTGGTGCTGCTAGAGGCGCATCGGATGGGATTTGGTGCCTCTGGCCGCAATGGTGGGCAGGTCGGATCGGGGCAACGTCAGGACCAGATCTGGCTGGAAAAAGCCGCCGGTCGCGAGAATGCCCGTCGGATGTGGGACCTGTCGCAGGACGCCAAACAGCTGGTCCGCGACCTGATTTCGGATCATGCGATGGAGGGCGTGACATTCCGCCCCGGCGTTGTCCATGCCTGCTGGTCCGAGACGGAAGTGCGTGAGACGCACCTTTACGCCGAGAAACTGCAGCGCGATTATGGCTATGAGGAGCTTGAGCCGCTGGACCGTGCCGGAATTCAGGCGCTGATCGGGTCGCCCGTCTACAAGGGAGGCGAGGTGGATCGCGGGGCTGGCCATGTCCACCCACTGAACTTTGCTCTTGGTCTGGCCCAAGCAGCAGCAGCCGCGGGCGCCCAATTGCATGAGCAAAGCGAAGTCACCTCCATCACTCATGGCGCAAAACCCGTCGTCCACACCGCCAGCGGCCAGGTTACTTGCGACACGGTGATCCTGGCGGGCAATGGCTATCTTGGCGGGTTAGAGCCCAAAGTCGCGGCCCGGGTGATGCCGATCAACAATTTCATCGTGGCGACCGAACCCTTGGGCGACCGCGCGGCGCAGGTGCTGGCCGAACCCATCGCGGTGGCCGACACCAAATTCGTGGTGAACTACTGGCGAATGTCGGAGGATAACCGCCTTTTGTTCGGGGGTGGAGAATCCTATGGCTATCGCTTTCCCGACATCCTGAAAGCCGTGTCAAAGCCGATGCTGCAGGTCTATCCGCAGCTAAAGGACACCCGCATCGACTATGCCTGGGGCGGCACGCTGGCGATCACGATCAACCGCATGCCCTGCTTTGCGCGGCCACAACCCAATGTCCTGTCGGCGTCGGGCTATTCCGGCCATGGGGTGGCGATGGCAACGCTGGCGGGCAAGTTGATGGCCGAAGCCGTCGCCAGCCAGTCGGCTGGGTTCGATCTGATGGCCAGCCTGCCCCAGCCGCGCTTTCCCGGTGGAGCCGCGCTGCGCTGGCCTCTGCTGGTGCTGGCGATGACATGGTATTCAACCCGCGACCGGATCGGCTTTTGATCCATCGGCAGCGGGGGCCAGCCCCCCAGACCATCGGTTTCTTTAACCGATGGTGAAACCCATGGTCCACCCCGGAGTACTTTCACCAAGATGAAGGTATAAGGGTCCGGGCGCCGAAGGGGGCCAGGACCTCTCGACTCATTAGCAGGGAAGGCCCATATCTGAGACATGTCTCTGCCACCCGGATTCCTGGACGAATTGCGCACGCGTGTCTCACTTTCCGCCGTTGTCGGCCGGAAGGTCACTTGGGACATGCGCAAATCCAACATGGCCAAGGGCGACTGGTGGGCGCCCTGCCCGTTTCATCAGGAAAAATCCGCCAGCTTTCACGTCGATGACCGCAAGGGGTTCTACTATTGCTTTGGCTGTCAGGCCAAAGGCGATGCGCTGACCTTTATCAAGGACACCGAAAACCTGGGTTTCATGGAAGCAGTCGAGGTTCTGGCACGAGAGGCCGGGATGACCATGCCTGCCCGCGATACCAAAGCGGCGGAAAAGGCCGATCGCAGGACCGAGTTGATCGCGGTGATGGAAGAGGCCGTCAAGTGGTTCCGCCTGCAACTGAAGACCGCCGCCGCGTCCGACGCCCGCGCCTATCTGGTGAAACGTCGCCTGGCAGAGCCTGCGCAAGACCGCTGGGAAATCGGCTTTGCCCCGGCTTCGTGGAGCGCATTGACCGATGCGATGACGCAAAAGGGGATCTCGGTCGAGCTTTTGATTGACGCCGGTCTGGTCGCCAAATCCGACAAGAGAGCGCCCTATGACCGCTTTCGCAACCGGATCATCTTTCCCATCCGCGACGGGCGCGGTCGGGCGATCAGCCTTGGCGGCCGGGCAATGGACCCGAACGATCCAGCCAAATACCTGAACGGCCCCGAGACCGAATTGTTCGACAAGGGCCGCACCCTATACAATCACGGACCCGCCCGCGAAGCCGCAGGCAAGGGCAAGCCACTGATCGTCGCCGAAGGCTATATGGACGTGATCGCCCTGTCTGAAGCAGGCTTCACCGCCGCCGTCGCGCCCCTTGGCACCGCCGTCACCGAAGACCAGCTGCGCCTGATGTGGCGCATTTCTGATGAGCCGGTCATCGCGCTGGATGGCGACACCGCCGGCATCCGCGCCGGTCTGCGGGTGGTCGATCTGGCCCTGCCGCTGCTGGAAGCGGGAAAGGGTCTGCGCTTTGCGCTGCTGCCGGGCGGACAGGATCCTGATGATCTCTTGAAAGCCGAAGGCCCTACCGGCATGTCCCGCGTGCTGGAGGCGGCCCAGCCGATGGTGCGGCTCTTGTGGCAGCGTGAGACCGAAGGCAAGAATGTGGACAGCCCCGAGCGCAAGGCCGCGCTGGACAAAAGCCTGCGCGCCGCGATCAGCCGCATCACAGACCCGTCAATCCGCAGCCATTATGGCGAAGAGATCAAAGAGCTGCGCTATCAGCTGTTTGGCACCGGCCGACGCACGGCACAAGCGCGCCCCGGCCAGCCGTGGAAAAAAGGCCCAGGCGGGCGGTTTCAGCCGCCGCCACAGGGGGCGAACGCCGGTACCCGGGCATCGCTGTTGGCCACCGCCACTGCCCCCGAAGATGCACTGCGTGAGGCGGTCGTTCTGGCCACTCTGCTACGGTTTCCCGCGCTGATCGCGCGATTCGAGACCGCGATCGAGCGGCTGGATCTGACCTCTGACGACCACACCCGGCTGCGCAATCTGCTGCTGACCCACGGCGGCCAGGATGATTGCACCGATCTGATCCGCACCGACAGCCCACAGGCTCTTGATCGGCTGGCCGCCAACCCCCATCTGAGGATTGCGCCGGCTTTGCAACCGCGTGCGGATGCCGATTTCGCCGCCGCTTGCATCGAAGAGGCGCTGGCCCGGCTGCAGGCCGACCGCGCCCATCGGTTGGAAATGGCCGAGGCCGAAGAAGACATGGACCATCTGGTCGATGAGGGGCTGACTTGGCGGGTAACCAAGGCGACCGAGGCCCGCGCGAACGCCGCCCGTGGCCCGCAAGACCAGAAGGGCGAAGCCATCATTGCGCCCAATGGCGTAGAGCTGGACCGAGAGGAGTTGGACCGTGCAAGACGCTTGCATGCACAGATTGACTTTACCCGCGGTGGAAAAACCCGCCATTAACCCCGTTTTTGCACGGTTACTGCAGCGTACGCTGACTGATTCGGGGTGTCCCTGCCGCTGATTCGCGTTATTGATTCGAAAGCCCATCGTGATTCGCATCACAGACATCTTCCCTTGCCCGCAGGAGCAGACATGGCCCTCAAGGATAATGACGACGCCAAGCCCGACACCGATGAGGCCGATGTCTCACTGGATATGAGCCAGGCTGCCGTCAAGAAGATGATCGCCGACGCCAAAGAGCGTGGCTACATCACCTATGACCAGTTGAACCAGCACATGCCGCCCGAGCAGGTGTCGTCCGAGCAGATCGAAGACGTCATGTCGATGCTGTCGGAAATGGGCATCAACGTCGTTGAGGACGATGAACTGGAAGAGGGCGAGGCGCCGGTAGGCGAGTTGGTCGAAACCTCGACCTCACGCGAAGTGGCAGTTGCGGGAACATCAAGCGAAGCGCTGGACCGCACCGATGATCCGGTCCGCATGTATCTGCGCGAAATGGGCTCGGTCGAGCTGTTGTCGCGCGAAGGCGAAATCGCCATCGCCAAGCGGATCGAGGCCGGTCGCAACACGATGATCGCAGGGCTGTGCGAAAGCCCGCTGACGTTCCAGGCCATCACCATCTGGCGCGACGAATTGCTGAGCGAAGACATCCTGTTGCGCGATGTGATCGACCTGGAGGCCACCTTTGGCCGCAGCCTGGACGGCGATGACGAGATGGTCGGCGCGGGCCTGGATGAGGTGGGCGTCGTTCCCGCCACGCCGCGTGCGCCGGGCGGGGATGAGCCGGAACTGGACGCCGACGGCAACCCGATCACGGCCGATGACAGCGATGATGACGATGACGAGGCGTCAAACATGTCGCTGGCCGCGATGGAAGCCGCGTTGAAGCCCAAAGTGCTGGAAATGCTGGAGATTATCGCCACGGATTACGTCCGCCTGTCAGAAATGCAGGACAACCGGATGACGGCGGCACTGTCGCAAACCTCACGCTATTCGGCCACTGATGAGGCGGCCTATCAAAAGCTGCGCTCGGAAATCGTGCTGTTGGTAAATGAGTTGCATCTGAACAACAGCCGGATCGAAGCGCTGATCGACCAGCTTTACGGCATCAACAAACGGATCATGTCGATCAATTCCGGCATGGTGAAGCTGGCCGATGCTGCACGCATCAACCGCCGCGAATTCATCGACGAATACCAAGGGTATGAACTGGATCCGAACTGGCTGGACCGCATGGCTGAAAAGTCGGGCCGGGCCTGGCAGGCGTTGATTGAAAAATCACGCGGCGCGATTGAAGATCTGCGGGCTGAGATGGCGCAGGTCGGCCAATATGTCGGCGTCGATATTTCCGAATTCCGCCGCATCGTCAATCAGGTACAAAAGGGCGAGAAAGAAGCCCGTCAGGCGAAAAAGGAAATGGTTGAGGCCAACCTGCGTCTGGTGATCTCTATTGCCAAGAAATACACCAACCGTGGGCTGCAATTCCTGGATCTTATTCAGGAAGGCAATATCGGCCTGATGAAAGCGGTCGATAAATTCGAATACCGCCGGGGTTATAAATTCAGCACCTATGCGACGTGGTGGATCCGTCAGGCGATCACCCGGTCGATCGCCGATCAGGCCCGCACCATCCGGATTCCGGTGCATATGATCGAGACGATCAACAAACTGGTCCGCACCGGCCGCCAGATGCTGCACGAAATCGGCCGTGAGCCGACGCCAGAGGAATTGGCCGAAAAGCTGCAGATGCCCTTGGAAAAGGTCCGCAAGGTGATGAAGATCGCCAAGGAGCCTATCTCGCTGGAAACCCCGATTGGCGACGAAGAAGACAGCCAGCTTGGCGATTTCATCGAAGACAAGAACGCGATCCTGCCGCTGGAATCCGCCATTCAGGAAAACCTCAAGGAAACCACAACCCGCGTTCTGGCCTCGCTGACGCCGCGCGAAGAGCGCGTGCTGCGGATGCGCTTTGGGATCGGGATGAATACGGATCACACGCTGGAAGAGGTGGGGCAGCAGTTTTCCGTGACGCGCGAACGCATCCGCCAGATCGAGGCAAAGGCCTTGCGGAAGTTGAAGCACCCGAGCCGGAGCCGGAAGTTGCGGAGTTTCTTGGATCAGTGAAGATTGGCAATTGCATGTTGTGGCGTCCCAAGTGCTAAGTTTCACTCTGGAATGGAATGCTGTGATCACTCTTGAAACGGAGGGGCGCGGCGGGCGTGATAGTCTTCGGAAACTAATTGATCTGCACGGAGGCACCATTGACGTTGGTATCGTAACTACTGCCGCATCTGAAAACACGCTGGAACGCAGCTTTCCCGCCAGTGCAAAAGATTTTGACGAACGACTTAAGGGCGTAGGACTTGACCACATCTCGAAGGTCTTGACCGTTGCTATCTTTGAGTTGACTTACTGGGACTATTCGTGCTGGGCTCGGGAAGACTATGCTGAAACTATCGGCGCCCTTTGGGGCATAGTTCTTCCCACCAATATCTCTAATGAATTTGCGCAGTTTGCCGCAATTAATGAAATTTCCGAACATGAATCGATCACGTCACCCTCGTACTTCAAGTGGCGCAATAAGTGGTGTGACGTCCATTCACTTTACGCACATCTGATTTCGGGGAGAGATGTGTTTGTATCTGGTGACGTCAAAAATTTCAGGGGCCAAAAGGCCGATCAGCTTGCGAAATTGGGAATCTCCAACATTTGCTCGTATGATGAAGCGTTGAAAAAGGCGTTGGCCCTATAACGGACGCCCAAGCTTTGTGGCCCCCCTCTGCTTTTCCCCACCTTGCCCGTCAGCGCCGCACAGGCCACACTCCCCCCAAACGGAGTTCCCCCATGCGCAGCCTAGCCCTGATCCTTGCCCTTCTCCCCCTCCCCGCCCTCGCCCAATGCCCGCCGGGCGGCGAGATCTTCTCCTGCCCCGCCGGCAAGAAGATCATTGAGGTCTGCACATCCAATGGCGTCGTCACCTATTCCTACGGCAAGCCGGGCAAGCCTGACCTTACGCTTTCGGTTCCGCTGCAAGAGGCCGACTACACCCCATGGCCCGGTGTCGGCCGCAGCATCTGGGACGCGATGGCCTTTCACAACAACGGCTTCACCTACGAAGTCTGGGCCTCGTATGACAAGCTGAATGAAAACGCCCTGTGGGAAGGCGGAGTGAACGTCCTCAAGGGCGAGGCGATGCAAGCCCAGATCACTTGCAACAAGGGCAGCGTCACGGGTGATCTTTCGGGCCTTATCAACGCCAAAGAAGGCGTCGGCCTGTGCTGGAATTTCACAACCTTCGCCTGGCAGACCGCCCCCTGCAACTGACGTTTCCCCTCCGGCTGAGTCCTCTCCGCCACACCTGCGCCCCCATATGCTGGGGGCAAAACTTCGCCCTTCCCCAGATACGGAAATCGCCCCTATAGTCAGGGAATAATTCGGGGAAAACACCCGATCCTAGAGGCAGGCCAACAACAACAAGCAAGGAGGGAGCCGATGCGCTGCCCATTCTGCGGCAATATCGACACCCAGGTGAAGGATTCACGCCCGGCCGAGGATCACGTCTCGATCCGCCGCCGCCGTTTCTGCCCCGCCTGTGGCGGGCGCTTCACCACCTATGAGCGGGTTCAATTGCGCGACCTGGTGGTGGTGAAATCTTCGGGCAAGCGCGAGGATTTCGACCGCGACAAACTGGAACGCGCCATCCGCATCGCGATGCAGAAACGCCCCATCGACCCCGAGCGGATCGACCAGATGATCTCTGGCATCGTGCGCAGGCTGGAATCGCTGGGCGAGACCGATATCCCGTCAAAGCAGATCGGCGATATCGTGATGGAGTCCTTGGCCCGTATCGACACCGTGGCCTATGTGCGGTTCGCATCCGTGTATAAAAACTTCCAGGCAGCCGACGACTTTGACCGCTTTGTCAGTGAGTTGCGGCCCGGCGATAAGCCGGAAGAGTGACCGAAAGACCTGAAGACCAGGGCCATATGGCTCATGCCCTGCGCCTCGCGGCGCGGGGTCTTGGCTCAACCTGGCCCAACCCAGCGGTCGGTTGCGTCATCACCCAAGACGGCGTGATTGTCGGTCGCGGCTGCACCCAACCCGGTGGCCGCCCGCATGCCGAACGCATGGCGCTGGATCAGGCCGGTCCGCGGGCCCGCGGTGCCACTGCCTATGTCACGCTGGAGCCCTGCGCCCATCATGGCCAGACGCCCCCCTGCAGTGATGCACTGATTGCGGCGGGTATCGCCCGCGTTGTCACCGCCCTGACCGACCCAGACCCGCGCACGGCAGGCCAGGGCCACGCCCGCCTGCGCGCCGCCGGTATTCAGGTCACCGAAGGTATCCTCACCCCTGAGGCCACCCGCATCACCCAAGGCTTCCTGACCCGCGTGAAGCAGAACCGTCCGTTCACCACGCTGAAACTGGCCACCACTCTGGACGGCCGCATCGCCACTGCCAGTGGTGAATCGCGCTGGATCACCGGCCCGCAGGCCCGCGCCCATGTCCATATGCTGCGGATGACACATGACACCGTGCTGATCGGCTCGGGCACGGCACGCGCCGATGACCCGGATCTGACGATCCGCAACCTTGGCGCAGCGCGCCAGCCGCTGCGGATCGTGATCGACAGCCACCTTTCGCATGCCGCCACCAGCCGCCTTGGCCAAACCGCGGGGCAAAGCCCGGTCTGGCTGCTGCATGGCCCCCACGCGCCAGCAAACGCCCGGAAAAATTGGACCGCCACTGGCGCCCGCCTGATCGAGTGCCCGGCGCAAGGCCCCCACCTTTCCCTGCCAGAGACCTTCGCCTTCCTGGCCGCCGAAGGCCTGACCCGTATCCTGTGCGAGGGCGGCGGAACGCTTGCCGCCGAACTCATCCGCCACCGGTTGGTCGACGACCTGGCCCTTTACACCGCAGGCGCGCTGATCGGTGCCGATGGCACCGCAGCTTTGGGCCCCCTGGGACTGACCGCCCTGCAAGACGCCCCACGTCTGACCCTGCAGGACAGCCGCACCCTTGGCCCCGACAGCTTCAGCCTGTGGTCCTTTTAGGCTTCATCTTGGAATAAATATCCTCCGGGGGCAGCGCGAAGGCCTGCCTTCGCGCGCGGGGGTGGAAAACCCCCGCCGCCGTTCACCAATGACCAACGCTGGGCATTGAGGCCCAAGGCTCAGCCGGCGTCATAGCCGAACCTGCCTGCAGCAACTCGATACTGATATTGTCGGGGCTGCGCACAAAGGCCATATGCCCATCGCGCGGGGGCCGGTTGATCACCACCCCGTTTGCCGCCAGATGCGCGCAGACCGCATAGATGTCATCCACCTCATAGGCCAGATGCCCGAAATGGCGGCCATCGCTGGGCAGGGCGTCATCGCCATCCCAGTTATAGGTCAATTCAACCGGGCACTCCGGCTGCCCCGGAGGCGCCATGAACACCAAGGTGAACCGCCCGCCCTCATTTTCATACCGCCGCGTCTCTTCCAGCCCCAACAGCCGGTAAAACGCCAGCGAGGCGTCCAGATCCTTTACCCGAACCATCGTATGCAGATATTTGATCATCACATCTCTCCTGTCATCCCGTGCATCCTAGCGCATGGGGCGGCAATGCACAGGGCCTGCCCTAGAACTTTGAGCGGATCGAGAAACCGACACCCAGGTTTTCGCTGTCAAACAGGCTGATGTTGGAACTGGTGCGCGACGCTGACAGCGTGACCACCGGGATAAAGCCCATGTAATCGACGGTCTCGAAAGCCAGCGACAGATCGACGCCAAGGCCGTGATCCGTCCGGCCGTCCGCACTGTAGCGCGACTGTGAAAAGTCGCGCATCTCGGCCCAGACGCCCAGCGTCATCTCTGCGGCCAACACCGGTTTGCGGCGGGTCCAGTCAACGTCCAGGCGCAGCCGCTCATGGTCGATCTCGGTCGACTCCGAGGCGGTGTCGCGATAGCTCAGCCCCAGATCGACACGGTCGCGGCTGGCCGTCACCGCCGACATTCCCAGACCCAGCGACCAGATATCAGACGAATTCCGTGACGAATCCAGCCTGTTCTGCCGTTCGACCAGAAGGCGGCCGTTAAAGCTGAGCCGGGGGCTCACCGGGCGCGTCACACTGGCCTGAACGCGCAGGTAATCGGCCAACGGCGCGCCGCCATACCAGCTGTGCCCCGCAGTCAGGGCCGCCCGCATCTCGCCGCCGCGCAGGGCCGCCAGCCGCCAGGACTGCTCCAGCCCCACCTCCAGCGCCGAAAAGGCATAGTCAGACCCTTTGGCGGTCGGGGCCTGCAGTTGGGCCTTGTCCGACAGCACGACGGCCGTCTGCACCATTGCAAAGGTCAGATCGGTCTTGGCTTTCTCAGTTTCGGCCAGCCGGTATTTCAGCGTCAGGCCAAAATTGCCCTCTACCCCCGACAGCGCCTGCGCGTCGCCCGACAGCAGCAGCGGCAGGCCGTAAAACCACAGGATGCTGCTGGAGGATCCGTTGTTGACGTTGTTTGACGGCTGCACCGATGCGTCAAACCGCAGCCACAACCGGCTGCGGGTGCGGACATAGGCAAAGTCGCGCTCGGCCAGCCGCTTTGATGCATCATCTGGTGCGACGGCCATGGCGCGGCGCAGCCAGATCTGTGCCAGAAACTTTTGGCCGCGCGACGACAGACCCTGCGCCACCGCCATCGCCGCGCCAAAACTCTCGGCATCGGTATCGGATTTGGCCCAGGCCAGCCGTCCGCTGCGCACCGATTCGGTGTAAAGGCCCAGATCCCGCTCTGCCCAGGATTTCAGCGCCAGCGCGCGCGCGTCGTCAGGATCGCGCTGCACCAACGCGCTGGAGTAGGCCAAAGCCTGCTCTGGCCGGTTGGAATCGATCATCACCAACGCCAGCCGATACAGATTCTCGGCGTCCAGCTGGATGACCTCGGCCCGTGCGCCCGGTGCAGTGCCCAGTGCAAACCACAGCGCGACGACCCCAGCCGTCAGCCGCCGTGATGCCCAACCGATGCCCTTATCGCGCATCATTGGATCAACGATACAGGATGAAGCCGCCCGTTTCGCGCGCCGTCACATTGCCAAGATAGGGGTTCTCGGATTCGACCACGATGATGCCGACGATTTCCTGCCCTGCCGCATCCGGGCCGGACACGATGGCATAATAATTGCCTGCTTCAAAAATGATCCGCTGCGGATCCGTACCGCGATAGTCGGTTATCCGACTGCCCAGCACGCCACGAATTTCGCCATTCGCGTCGATTGCACCCGGCCCGACGTCAAAGGTTAGAACCGGCAAGGCGACTGAAGCGGCTGCAACATCATCCGGATCGTATTTGGCATCCATCGCCGCCAATACGTTGCCCGTGATATCATTGCCTGCAAGGTCATAAATGTGGCGGTTTCGCACCACGCCCTTCACCGCATCGCCACGGTTGAAGTCCTTGAAGTCGATGTCCACCGTCATGTCGCCATCGGTCAACTGCAAGCCCGGCGCCCCATCAAAGTCGCGCACGCCGCCGTATTTGCCCGAATAGGTTGCCTGTCCGCTGCCATCCGTACCATCCGGCAGCGTCACGCCGGTCGCATCCCGCGACATCAGAAACCCGCCAAAGCCGTAACTTTCATAGGCTCCGGTGCGCACAATAGTAAACCCGGTGCGCCCCGAGTTCGACTTACCCGCGATCAACCGATGTTCGAACTGCTGAATCGGATTTCCGGTTTTCGGGTCAGTCACGACCGGGGCGGCCTCATAGACTCCAAAGGGTCCAAGGGTCGGCTTCGCTGCACTTGTGGTAAACGCATTCGCCCCGTCAAACCCCAGATTGTCGACCGAGAAAGAGCCATCTGTATTCAGCGTAATGTTCTCGGCATAACCATTGCCATTCGCGTCATTGCGATCTTCGTAGCGGGTGATGGCCTTGCTTGCTGTCGGCGTGGTTGTGCCCGGCAACTGGGTTGGCAGGCCAGTATCGTCCTCATTTGTGCCAGTCCCCGGTTCACGGTCCGGCGCGAATGGGTTGCCGCCGCATCCCGCGATGAAAGTCGTCAAAAGCAGAACTGCGGTGAAACGCTGTGACATGGGGGCAACATCCGGACTGTGGGAATTTCAGCATCAGCTTTGCCGTCAAACCCCTTGAGAGTCAAAGTGAAACCTCACGTTGTCGTGCTTTCCCGTGTGCCGTTGCGTCCTCGCATCACGCTTGATGCAGCCGTTTGCCAGCGCGTTGCTACCATATATAGTCTGGCGCGACTCATGCCCCCTGCCCGTGAAAGGCTACGCCATGCCATTGACCCCTGACCAGCTGGCCGAAATCGAATCTGCGCGCGCCACGCCGCGCCAAACCTTGCGTGCCGTCAGCGAGGGGATGGAGGCGCATCTTT
The DNA here is from genome assembly GCA_049291415.1 of Paracoccaceae bacterium. Taxonomy (GTDB): domain Bacteria; phylum Pseudomonadota; class Alphaproteobacteria; order Rhodobacterales; family Rhodobacteraceae; genus Pseudogemmobacter. Next base: position 12,528 of record JBATPI010000100.1, read on the forward strand.
ACCGCGCCCACCCAGTCCTGGACCACGGTTTCATCCGCGTCATCGACTATATGGGCGATGATGCCGCCATCGTGCAGGCGGCGCGGGTCTCTTACGGCGCCGGCACCAAGCACATCCAGAACGACGAAGGCCTGATCCGCTATCTGATGCGGCACTGGCACTCGACCCCGTTCGAGATGTGCGAGATCAAGCTGCACGTCAAACTGCCTGTCTTCGTCGCCCGCCAGTGGATCCGCCACCGTACCGCCAACGTCAATGAATACTCGGCCCGCTATTCGATTCTGGACCGCGAATTCTACATCCCCGCGCCCGACCAGTTGGCGGCCCAATCCGTCGTCAACAACCAGGGCCGGGGCGAGCTTTTGCAAGGCGCCGAGGCCGCCCGCGTGTTGGAAACCCTGAAACACGACGCCAGCACGATGTATGACCATTACGAGGAAATGCTGTCGCAGGATGGCCAGCAGGGCCTCGCCCGCGAATTGGCCCGGATGAACCTGCCGATGAACATCTACACCCAATGGTATTGGAAGGTGGATCTGCACAACCTCTTTCACTTCCTGCGCCTGCGCGCCGACCCCCACGCCCAATACGAGATCCGCGTCTATGCCGACGCAATTGCGGCTTGCGTGAAGGATTGGCTTCCCTTGGCCTTTGCGGCGTTTGAGGATTACCGGATGGGCGGCGTGACGCTGTCGTCAAAGGCGATTGACTGCGTGAAGCGGATGTTGAAGGGGGAGAAGGTGACGCAAGAGACCTCCGGGATGAGCAAGGGGGAATGGCGCGAATTTGAAGGGGTTTGGGGGTGAGTGCGAAGTCACATTCCTTCGAATTGCTGGTAGGACGCATACTATCCCTTTCTCGTGAGAACGTGACCAATCTTATCTGCGATGATAGGGTTATAGACCCGGATGGTGACGGTCGAACCCGGCAGGTTGATATTACTTACAAACGTGACGATGCTTTGGTACATGTAGAATGTCGCGACCATAAGAACCCGCAAGACGTGAAATGGATAGAAGAACTTATCGGCCGAAGAGCTAGCCTAAGGCCGGACATCATGATCGGTGTATCTTCCAGTGGATTTACTGAACTTGCTTTAAAAAAAGCCAATGCCTATGGTATCATCCTTCGATCCGTACAAGCTGTAACTGACCAAGAGATTGTGAGTTGGGGACATGGCATAGTAGTCACCGCTCATTTCGTTCGTTTTGACTGCTTAAATATAGTTCTCACGGCAACCTCAAAACTCACTGACGATCACTATTCCAATTTCTGGCAAGACATTGTGAGCCGTAGGGAGCTAGGAAGTTGGCTGTCAGTTACTGCGTTGCAGTTTCGAGATCTAGAAATAGATCAAACCTTCCGATTCATCGCAAAAGTAAATACTCCCTCTCCTTTCAAAATGAACCCAGTTCTGTCTACAGTTTTCGAAATAGAAATTGAAGGCTTCGTTACATGTCACATCCCGGCAGGAAGTATGGCTGTTTCTTGAACAGCTCTGGTCTGAGTTTGTGCCAGTCCTTCATCGCCTGCAAGGGCGTCTTGCTGCCCAAGGCTGATTGCGGGAGTTGTTGGTTGTAAA
>JBATPI010000101.1:0-7626 GCA_049291415.1 Paracoccaceae bacterium
GCGGGCGACAAGGCCAAGCAGCTGGAAGAGTATCTGAAAAAGCATGTGGGCGAGCAGGCTTTGGTGTTTTCGCGCACCAAGCATGGCGCGGATAAGCTGGCCAAGCTGTTGGGCGGCTGGGGCTTTAAGGTCGGCGCGATCCACGGCAACCGCAGCCAGAGCCAACGCGACCGGATATTGTCCGAGTTCAAGGCGGGTGCCGTCGATGTGCTGGTGGCCACCGATGTGGCGGCGCGGGGCATTGATATCCCGACGGTGCGGCACGTCTACAACTATGATATGCCGAACGTGCCGGAAAACTACGTTCACCGCATCGGCCGCACGGCGCGGGCCGGGGCGGATGGGTCCAGCATCAGCTTCTGTGCGCCGGCCGAGATGGGCGAGTTGCAGGCCATTGAAAAGCTGCTGAAAAAGCCGTTGCCGGTGGTCGGTGGTGCGCCTTGGTCAGCCGATATCGTGGCGGCAGCGCCCAAGCCGGGGCAAAACCGGGGTCAGCGTCCGGGCGGTGGTGGACGTCAGGGCCAGCAGATGCACAAGAACCCCAATCAAAAGCCCGGCAAGCGTCCGGTAGGTGCCGCGGGGGCCCCGCGTCCGTTGGGCGCCGTGGCTGGGCCGCGCCCGCAAGGGGTGGCAAAGCCGCGCCCGCAGGGTGGCACACATACGCCAAAGCGTCAGGCCAAACCTGCCCGGCCGTAAGGTTTGCTGGACCTCCGGCCCTGTCGAATGGGGCCGGGCATCAAACGGCTGCGCGTGGTCTGACGATCAGGCGCGGCGGTGATGCCCCGGGGCGCGCGTCGGCCTTAACTGACACCGTCTTCCAGGTTCAGTTTCATGTCCAGAATGACTTGCTGGATCGCCAGCGTCTCGCGCAGCAGGCGCTTGGCCTCATTGGTCGAGATTTTTCCGTCAGAAATGGCGCTGTTATACTCGCTCATCAGCATGGCAAAACGCTGCGCCAGCGCGACCACATCCTGATTGACGCCCCGTGAATGGGCGTTGCGGCGCTCACTGTCATAAGACATCGTGACACCACGCAGATCAGCCAGCGCCGAGGTCACATGCGGAAAGCGTGCCGCCGCCTCTAACTGGGCCACCACGTCGATCGGCATGAAGCGGTCGTCATGTTCATCACTGTCGGAATAATAGCGGCCCAGCGTCGCCTTGGATTTTCCCGAAATCTCGCAGGCAGCCTCGATTCCGACGTCCTTGACCAAGGCTTCGGTGTGCTTCTTCAGATAACTGGCCGTCGACATGGGCTTCTCCGCGCGGGTCCCGCGCCTTGGCGGGGAAATCACTACAGCTTTTCCCATTAATCGGATGGCAGGGGTTTGTCATTGATAAAGGTGTTCCGGGAGTTCCGGAACAGTAGTGAGTGGCCGATGTCCCCAGCATCGGTTTTGGGTGGGGGTCCGTCGTACATGCATCCTGCATAGGATGACGGCGAGTATACTCGAGGTGCGGCGGGCCCGTCTAAAAAGTTTGACAGGGCGGTTTGCCCGGTTTTGAAAAAGTTCCGCGGGCCCATCGCAACTGCCTGCCCGATATCAGTCGTGCCCCTGTGGGAGGGAAATGTATGTATCACCTGCCCCGCGCGCTGCGGCCAGTCATGGTCTCTGCACGCGGGGCATTTTCCCGTTTCTGGCCCAAGGGCGCTGGTGCGCCGCGGCCCTTGCCAAGGGGGGTCGGGATCATTAGGCGTGACCCCTATGGCAAAGCTGTATTTTCATTTCTCAACGATGAATGCGGGGAAATCGACCCTGCTTTTGCAGGCATCGCACAACTACCGCGAAGGCGGGATGGCAACCTATCTGATCACCGCTCAGTTCGACAATCGGGCGGGTCAGGGGCGGATCGGCAGTCGCATCGGCATTGGCGAGGCGGCCGATACCTTTGCCCCGGGCGATGATCTGTTCGCAAAGCTGCAGGCGCGGCTGGCGCAGGGGCCGGTTGCCTGCGTCTTTATCGATGAGGCGCAGTTCCTGACCAAAACACAGGTCTGGCAACTGGCACGTGCGGTTGACGATCTGGGGGTGCCGGTGATGTGCTATGGCCTGCGGGTGGATTTCCAAGGTAACCTCTTTCCCGGATCAGCCGCGCTCTTGGCCTGGGCCGATGAGATGCGGGAGGTGCGCACGATCTGCCATTGCGGGAAGAAAGCCACGATGGTGGTGCGCAAAGGGCCGGATGGGCAGGCACTGACGGCGGGCGACCAGGTGGTGATCGGCGGCAATGAGACCTATCAAAGCCTGTGCCGCCGCCATTGGCGCCAAGCGGTCGGGACCGGCGCCGACCAGATTTCTTAAGCAAGAAATTTGCAAAATCCTTGTTTCAAGGATTTTAGCCCCGGCCGGTCAGGTGCCTTCCTGCTGGCGGGCGCGCAGCGCGATCAGGCTGCCTGCCGCCACAATCAGCACCATGCCGCTCCAGGCCTGCGGTGTCAGGGTGTGGCCCCAGATCTGCCAACTCCAATAGGCCGAGGCGGGCAGGATGACGTATTCCAGCACCGACACCCGCCCCGCATCGGCGATCTGATAGGCGCGGATCATCAATGCCACCCCCAACAGCGACCCGGCGGCCTGCACAAAGGTCCACCACCAGAAGGTGCCAGATGGCACCACCGGCCCGCGCAGCAAAAAGCCGTCGCTGCCGGGCGGAACCTGCAGCGGCCACAGGCCCAGCACCACCATGCCGATCAGGCCGAATACCCCCAGGGCCACAAAGAACCCTGCCAGCAGGGTCTGCGCACTTTCCTCGGCGCACCAACGGCGCGTGGCGATATTGCCCATTGCATACATTGCCCCGGCGGCGACCGGCAGAATGGCGGCCATGGATTGGCCCGCCAGTGCCTCGGGGCCCAAGACCAGGATCACCCCCACAAACCCCAGTGCTACGGCCAGTATGCGCACCGGACCGATGATCTGGCCATAGGCCAGGCGGGAAATCAGCAGGACGAAGATCGGCGCGGTAAACAGGCCCGCGGCCACAATGGCGACCGGCAAAAAGGCCAGTGCGCCGAAATAGATCAGCATTGACGTACCGTGGATGGCCGAGCGCGCCGCCACCGCCCTCCACGACCGGGGCCGCAACCGCAGGCCAAAAGCCAGCGCCAGCGCGCCCAGAATGGCCATGGCAATCGCCGTTCGGCTGGCGTGGAACTGCCATAGACCGGCTTCTGCCGCGATGGTGCTGACATAATTGTCAGTGAAGCCGATCAGGAAAGCATATCCAAGGATCAGACCTGCCGCGGTCAAGGTTCTGTCTGGTGGCGTCATGCCTGCATCATCCTGATTTGCCTTTGGTGTCCGATCCTTGGTCCATCAAACCTGCTATCGTGGGGTGCGCGCGCTTGAAAGCGACATCGCGCGGTTTGTGTCCCCTTGCCCCTCCTCAGGGCAACGGTTGTGAAGGCAGCGCGGGACGGATAAGGTTGGCGCGAAATGCAGAACCGAAGGCCCCGATGACGGCGCTGAAAAAGTACGACAAGCTGGAAAGCACGGGGCTTTGGCGCGATCAGCCGGATGGTCAGCGGCGCGAAGTGATTGTGACGATGGGCGATGCCACGCTGGTGTTGACCGATCCGCGCTCGGGCGCGGTTCTCAGTCATTGGTCGCTGCCTGCTGTGGTGCGCCAGAATCCCGGGGTACGCCCGGCGGTCTATGCCCCCGGCGCGGATGCAAGCGAGGCATTGGAGATCAGCGATGATCAGATGATTGTCGCGCTGAAGACAGTGCAAAGCGCTGTGGCGGCCGCGATCCCCCACCCCGGACGGCTGCGCGTCGTGCTGATCGGTGGCAGCACGCTGGCCATTCTGGCGCTGGCGGCCTGGGTCTTGCCGGGGGTTATGGTCAGCCATACCGCGCAGGTCGTGCCCGCGGCCAAGCGCGCCGAGATCGGACAGCGGGCGCTGGATGACATCACCCGGCTGACCGGTGCACCCTGCAGTGGCGATCTGGGTCTGCCCGCGCTGGCCAGCCTGGCCGAGCGGGTGTTCGGCCCCGAAAACACGCCGATCCTGTATGTTCTGCCCGAGGGACTGTCGCGCCCCGCGCATCTTCCCGGCGGGGTGATCCTGTTGCCCCGCGCCCTGGTGGAAACCGGCGAAGACCCCGAAGTGCTGGCCGGTGCCGCGCTGGCCGAAGGGCTGGCCGCCGAAGGGCGCGATCCGATGCTGGATGTTCTGGACCATGCCGGTCTAATCGACACCTTTCGTTTGTTGACCACCGGCGAATTGCCGCCAGACGCGCTGAGCGGTTTTGGCGAAGCGTTTTTGCGGGCAAATCCTGTGCCGCCGTCTGACCAGACGCTGATCGCGGGCTTTCAAAAGGCGCAGATTCCGCTGACGCCTTATGCCGAGGCCCGGGGCAGCTTTGGCCCGGCAGCGCCCGGCTTGGCCGCACAAGACCCGTTCAAGGGGCTGATCCCCAGCCCGCTGTTGACCGACAGCGACTGGGTGGCCTTGCAATCGGTCTGTGGCGGTTAGGTCAAATCGTTAAATCTCTAACGAAAAACCCCGCCCGCGGATCCTGCAGGCGGGGTTTTCAATTTGATAGGGCAAAGTCAGCCCTTATTGCACGATCCGGGCATCGGAAAAGCCCATGCCCCGGGCCGCCGACAGCGCCGCCTTGGCATCCGCTGCCGACGCAAAGGGCCCGGCATAGACCACCGTCAGCGCGCCGCCCTTCAGCTTGGCCCGCGCGACGGGCATACCCTGGCCCTTCAACCGGCCAGCCGCCCCTTCGGCGTTCGAGATCACGCCAAACGTCCCGACCTGCACCAGATAGTGGCCCGAGCCTTGGGGCTGCGCCTTGGCCTTGGCGGCCGGTTTGGCAACCGACACCTCAGGCGCAACCGCTTTGGTTGATTTAGAGACTTTCTTGGTTGCCTTGGTTATAGGTGTGCCATCGGCGCGCACAACCGTCTCGCCGCCGCCCTTGGTTGACAGAACATAGCCATCCTGTGAGGTGCGGGTGCCGTCGCGGTGGCGCACGATGATGGTGACCGGGCGCCGCTTGATATCGCTGTCTTCGCGCAACTCTGCCGGAGAGGTGCGGGTCCAGATATCATCCATATCCTGGAACCCGGCGACGGTCTGCTTGCCGCGGTTCGGGTTCAGACGGTCGTCCTTCCAGGCCAGCTTGTACCCTGCCGGAGGCTTGGTCTCTGGGTATTTGGCCGATTTCGTCGATTTGGATGTAGAGCCTGCGTACACCGCGCCGCCATCAGTCGCATCGGTTTGGCCCGCCGCCATATGGGCATCAAATCCGGTCAGATGGCCTGCCGTGCTGCCCGCCACCAGGATCGGAAAGTTGGCGTCATCCAGATTGCCGTTGCCGGTGGTGCACATCACCTTTGTGCCACCGCCGCGCATGTCAAACCGCTCGGCCACGGGGGTGGAGGCCGGGCAGGCCAGCTGATAGCCAGAGCCACCCTGCGGCGCCACAACCACCGATCCGCGCGTTTCGGTCGCCGCCAGTTCGCTTGGCGTGGCCGGGCGGGTCACGCTGGGCGCAACCTTGGCCACCGGAGCGGTCACCGTCTTGGGGCCAGTCGCGGTCCGCATGGCCAAAGGCGCTTCGGGTGTCACGGCAACCTTCGGCGCGACGGGCTCAGGCTGCGGGGCCGATTCGGCGGCCGTTGCAACCTCAATTTTGCCACCCGAAGATGGATAGCCGCACAGCTGCTTGCGATCGCGACTGACGCGCGGCACCCATGTCACCTGCCCGCCATACCCGGCCCGCAGGAAGACGCAGCCATTGCTGTCCACGTATTGTTGACCTTTATACCCCGCCGGGGGTTGCTCTGCCGGGCCACCAAGACCCCGCGCATAGACCGACGTTGCACCGAATACAGCCGCCAAAATGGCAACCGACAAGACTTTTCCAAACATGGACTACCCCCAAGTAGTTATGTCATTATTGGAATAAGACTGTTTCAGAGTAAAGGGGGATGACCCCTTATTTTGTACCAAACATGCGATCACCCGCATCCCCTAGACCCGGAACGATATATCCGTGGTCATTCAAGTGGCTATCGACCGAAGCTGTGACGATCGGCACGTCGGGGTGGGCCTCTTTCATCCGGGCAATGCCCTCGGGTGCGGCCAGTAGGCACAAAAAGCGGATGTTCTTCGCCCCCGCCTGCTTCAAAAGCGTGATCGCGGCAGCCGACGAATTGCCGGTGGCCAGCATCGGGTCAACGACAATGCTGATCCGGTCCTGCATCTGATCGGGCAGCTTGCAGTAATACTGCACCGGCTGCAGTGTTTCAGGATCGCGGTACAGCCCGATAAAGCCAACCCGCGCCGCCGGGATCAGTTCCAGAATTCCGTCCAGCAGCCCGTTGCCCGCCCGCAGGATCGAAATCAGCGCCAGCTTCTTGCCATCAATCGTCGGCGCGTCCATCGCCTCAATCGGGGTTTCAATCCGCTTGGTCGTCATCGGCAATTCGCGCGTGACCTCATAGGCCAAAAGCAGACTGATCTCACGCAACAGCTTGCGGAAAGACGCGGTCGAGGTGTCTTTTTCACGCATCAGGGTCAGCTTGTGCTGGACCAAAGGGTGGGTCACGACGGTCAGATGGTCCAGCATATCAGGCCTCCAGTTTCTGCAAAATCCGCGCCTTGGTATCGGCATCACAGAAGGCCGCGTCAAGCGAGGCGCGCGCGATCTTGGCAAACTGCCCGTCATCCCAGTCGAACGCCCGGTGCAGTTCTTCGTATTCGCGCGCCATGGTGGTGTGGAAAAACGGCGGATCGTCAGTTGAAACGGTGACCTTAACACCACGCTGATCCAGGTCCGCAATCGGATGCGCCCGGAAATTCGGATACAGCCCCAAGGCCACATTGCTGCCGGGACAAACCTCCAGCACCACGCCCCGTTCGGCCAGTTCATCCACCAAGGCCAGATCTTCAATGGCCCGCACCCCATGCCCGATGCGCTCCACCCCCAGATCATCCATAGCGGCCCGAACCGACTCTGGCCCGCCCCATTCCCCCGCATGGGCGGTCAGCCGCAATCCGGCCTCGCGCGCGCAGTCAAAAGACCATCGGAAATCCTTCGGTGCCAACACCTTCTCATCGCCTGCAATGCCGAAACCCACAATCCAATCCCCTGCCGTCTCGGCAGCACAGCGCGCGGTTTGCCGCGCCTTGTCAGGCCCGAAATGACGAATGCAGGTGATGATGCCGCGCAGGGTGACGTCCATCTGCCGCTCGGCCTGGTCCGCGGCCTCTTGCATGGCGTGCAGATATTCGCGCCAGGCCCCGACCTCTCGTTCCCCGCAGAAATCAGGGCTCAGGAACGTCTCGCCGTAAACCACGCCCGAGGCCGCACTTTCCTCAGCCACCGCCAGAACCAGCCGCGCGTAATCCTCGGGCGTCTGCAGGACAGAGGTCGCCGCCTCATAGACCTTCAGAAATTCCCAGAAATCCGCAAACCGATAGCCCCCGGCCTCATCGAAAACCCCGGAAATATCTACGCGCTTTTCCTTCGCCAACCCGCGAATGAACGCTGGAGGCGCTGCCCCTTCCAGATGCAGATGTAACTCAACCTTCGGCAGATCTTTCACCGGACACCCCTATTTTCTGTCCATAAATATCCCGGGGGGTCCGGGGGGCTGGCCCCCCGG
>JBATPI010000102.1:0-8079 GCA_049291415.1 Paracoccaceae bacterium
CGCTGTCGCGGCTTTGGCGTCCGAGATACCCGACTTGCACCTGTGGATCTTTGGCGAGGGGCCAGAGCGGGAAAATCTGGCAGCCCTGATCGCACAATTGGGTCTGGAAGGCCGCGCTGTGCTGAAGGGCACCACGCCACAGCTGATGCAGGAAATGGCGGCAGCGCAGGTGCTGGCCGTTGGGTCCAGACGCGAAGGCTTTGGCAATGTGGTGGTTGAGGGGCTGGCCGCCGGGACGCAGGTGGTGGCCACGACCTGTCCGGGGCCGCGGGCCATACTTGCAAATGGCCAACTGGGCCGCCTTGTGCCACCCGATGACGTTGCGGCGATGACAGGTGCCCTGCGGGCCGCCTTGACCACGCCGGTGGACCCCACGCTGTCAAACCGGGTGGGCGCCGCAATTGCGGCCTATAGCGTGCCGGGCGCTGTCTCTGACTTTGAAATGCAATGCCTGGATCTGCTGGCGCGCACTGCCAATCGCGGGACAGTGCCAGCCTGAAACCCGACCGATGATGGATGAGGTAAGCCATGCTGATCGCCCGCAGAATTCGCCGCAAGATCGCCGTGGCAGTCGAATTGATCTCAAAGGCTTCGGCCCGCAGCCATGTGTCAGCGGCCCCAAGCCCCGCCAGCATGGCCAGGCGGGTATCGGAAAATGATGGGCTGAAGGACAAGCGGGTGCTTGTCACCGGGGGCAGTCGTGGCATCGGCCTTGCGGTGGCGAAAGGGCTGGCTGCCGCAGGTGCGCGCGTGGCCGTTCTTTCGCGCGGCACCGAGGCTCTGGAGGCCGCCCGCACCTTGGGCGACGGCGCATTGGGGCTGGTCGCGGATTTGCACGACCCGGCGTCCATCGCCCAGGCCTTTGCCGCGTTGGACGCAAAGTTTGGCGGAATCGATATCCTGATCAACAATGCCGGTATCGCCGGACCCTTGAACCAGCCGATCTGGGAAATGGACGAAGCCGCCCTGCGCGACGTGCTGGATGTGAACGTGGCCGGGGCGTTGCGGGTGACGCTGGCCGCATTGCAGCGGATGCGGGCGCAGGGGTCGGGGCGTATCATCAACGTCTCGACCGGTGCGGTTGAACGGGCCACGCCGGGGCTGGGGGCCTATGCCATCTCGAAACACGGGCTAGAGGGGGTGACGGCACAGATCGCGACCGAGGCTGCGGCCGAGGGGATCGCCGTCTGCACGCTGCGGCTGGGCAGCGTGCGTACAGCGATGACCGAACAGGCCTTTGGCCAGTTGAAAGCCAGCCTGCTGCCGGAACCAGAGACTCTGGTCCCTGCCTTTGTCACCCTGGCCACCGCCCCCGCCGCGCTGGTACAGGGCCGTGGTTTTGCCGCCTGGCGCCTGCTGGCCGATGCCGACAGCGAGTTGCACTCGGCCTCACCCTTGTCGCGGACCAAATCGTTCACCTATCCGGTTTACACCCATAATGGCCGCACCGTTGACCGCACCGATCCGGATTTCCGCGTCTTTGACCGGGCCGAGAACCGCTATGGCCCCGCGCCCGAGGTGGCCGAGGCCGTCGCCCGTGCCCTGACCACACGGCCCGGACAAATCTACCCTGATGAGCGGCACAGCGCCCTGCGCGGTGCCCTTGCGGCCAAGTTTAACCTGTCGCCCGATGCTTTTGCCATCGGCAACGGTTCCTGGGAGGTGCTGGACCGGTTGCTCGAGGTGTTTACCGGGCCCGGCGATCAGGTGGTGGCCGAAAAACCGGGCTGGTTCGGCTTTACCATGCTGGCCGACAAGCGCGGGCTTGAGGTGGTGAAGGTGCCGCTCAGCGGCAAGGGTGCTACACTGGAGCATGACCTGGACGCCATCGCCGCTGCTGTCGGCCCCTTTACCCGGCTGATCTACATCATCTCGCCGTCAAACCCCGAAGGCGTGGTTCTGAAGCGCAAGCCTTTCGAGGCGTTTCTGGACATGGTGCCTGCCAGCATCCCGATCCTGATCGACGAGGCCTATGCCGAATACATCGACGACCCAGAGGCCGTGACGGTGCATGACCTTCTGGGGCAGGTGGACCGCCCGCTTCTTGGACTGCGGACGTTTTCCAAGTTCCACGCCCTGGCTTCGGCGCGGGTGGGGTATGCGTATGGCGATCCGGGGTTGATCCGGCTGTTGGACCGGGGCGAGCGCATCTTCAACATCGCCCATCTGTCCGAAGTGGCCGCAGTTGCCGCCCTGGGGGCAACCGAGCATCAGGCGCAGCACTACCGAACCGCCGTGGCCGAACGCGCCCGCATGACGCAAGCGTTGCGTCAGGCCGGGCTGGATATTGTGCCCAGTCAGGCCCCCTACATGCTGGTTGAACTGCCTGATACGCTGGAAAAGGTGGTGGCCGCTTTTGCCGAAGAGGGAATCTTCATGGGCGAAAAGGCGTTTTACAAACAGCGGTTCATGCTGTTTCCGGTCTCGATACCCGCCGACAACGACCGCAATCTGGCCATCATGACCAGACTGGCCAAGGGGCGGCGGGCCTAGGCCCGGCGCTCAGTTCGTCGGGGCGGTCACCGGCAGTCGCAACACGTTGATCGTGTCGCCCGGAAGCAGACTATCGCCCGGGGCCAGATCCACCGTCACAATGGACGCATCCGCACCACGGCTGACCCGGTAGATCAGCACCGTGACGGTGTCAGCCGTCACCGGGGCAGCCGTGACTGGGCCAAATTCGGCCAGCATCGCCCGGGATGATTGCAGTTGCAGCGTCGCTTCGCGGTCCTGCGACGAAATTTGTGCCAGTTCCGTAGCAATGTCGCGCTGGCGGGTTGCCTTCACCTCGGCAATCGTTGCTTCGGCCTGCGCCATCTGCTGGCGTGCCCGTGCCTCGAAGGTCGAGGCGGTCATCCTCTCGATCCGGTCGGCGTTCAGGCTGCGCCCTTCGCTGGTCAGTCGATCCGAATTCGTCAGGCCCTTGTCGAACAAGGCCTTGATCTTGTCGACATTGGCCGCTTGATCGGCAATCCGCGCATCCAGCAGGCGCATCTGTTCCTGCAAGGCCTCAGCCTCGGCGCGGGCAAGATCCTGAGCGCGGGTGGCCGCCGCGATGCTTTCCGCCGTGCTGGCCTGGCGGCGGCTGAACAGGTCCATCTGTTCATGAACGATCACTGCCAGCGCCGCATCGCCATTTGTGTCATAGTGAAAGCTGGTGGCGTCGGCTGCCTCGGCGGTCAGGCGGGCGCGGATAACAGCCAGTTCGCGCAAACGGACCTCAGTCCATTTCGCCTGGGCCGACTCGTCCGAAATGCGTAGGTCCACCCCCGAAAGGTTTGCCGCATCGCGCCGGAAGATCCCGCCCGCCAGCGCCACCGCCTGTTCCACAGTCAGCCCCGACGCATAGCCGAATGCGCCGGGCGCCTGCACTTCCCCCAGAACAAAGATCGGTCGCCAGCCGCGCACCTCGACCGTGACCGAGGCCGGTAGTTGCGTTGCATCCGACAGCTTGGTCTCCAGCTTGGCCTCCAGCTGTGACGCGGTCAGACCAAGCGCTGATACTTCGCCCAGCACATGCATCGAGATTGTCCCATCACTGCGCAAGCTGAAGGTTCCGCTGATGTCATCACGTTTCAGAACCGAAATCGCCACCGAGTCGCCGGGCTCCAGCGTCAGCGGGTCGGCGCTGGCGACGAGGGGCAGCAGAAAAGGCACCAAAAGCAGCACCAGCCAGATTCGACGCCAAGTGTTTTCAGCCAGATTCGTCATGGGAGTCCCTCTCAATTCCTTCGGATGCAGCGGCTTTGAAAGCAATGCGTTTGCGGGTCCGCTGCCGATACCAGCGGCGCAGGTCGCTACCCAGCGGGCGCATTCGCTCTTGCAGTGCTATCCACAGCCGCGCGGGGTTGCCGGGGCGGCAAAGGCGGATGCGGTCATACGTCTCGATCCGGTCGGCAAAGCGTTCGGTGAACGGGGTAGATCGCATGAAATCCACGGTTTCGATATGATCCGCCGCCGCCGTTTCCAAGGCCTGACACAGCATGAAACGGCCTGGTGACAGCTCGGCAAAGGCTTCGTCGAAATCGCAGACCCAGCCGTATTCCACCGCCCCTTCGCGCAACATGAAGACCGACGCCGCATCGCGCCCGTTGATCGTCAACAACAATATACGCATCGCCTTGCGCGCCGAAAGGCCGGACCAGAGGCTGGAGGTAAAGGTGCGATCCATCGGCAATGTGCCGAGATCGGTGCCCGCCCGCGCCTTCCAGCAGCGCGCCGAGACTGCCAGCGCCCGCTCAAGGATCGTGTCATCGCCCGGATCATCGCCGCGCGCCTGCAGGACCTGCCCCCCCGCTGCCGCAACCCGCGTTGCCGTCTGGCGCACCGCTTTTCGGAAGGTGCGGTTGTGGCGGCCCAGATAGGCCTCATACCCTCCCGTCAGATCGCAAATGGTGTGGTGGATTTCGGGCCGCACCCATTCGATCATGCCTTTGCGGCGAAATCCGTCGCGCAGCGCCTCTAGCGCCGAAGAGGCCAGCATCGGCGTCAGGTCCAGTAGCGCCCAACGTTTGTCGGCCATCAACACCCCGGCCAGCGCATCCATGGCGGGACTTTCCAGCCCCGGCAGGGCCAACACCTCGTGAAAACCCACCCGCTCTTGACACAGCATCTGCAGCCGCATGACCCTTGGGCCGCGCCGCGACAGCCGACCCCGCCCAAGGGCAAGAAGAGCCCCCGCCACCAGCCGGTCTGCCTGCCAGACCACCGCAAGACAGGGCTGCACCCCGGTGGTGCCAAAGGTGCCTGTGGTCGCCGCGATCCAGGCAATGGTTGAGAACGGCCCCCCTCCGGCGGCGCGGTGCAGCGCCCGCCATGCCGGAGCTACCGCGATCAACGCGGCCGGATCGGTCATTACCTCGACCCGCATGGGTTGGCTGAGGATGTTCATGGTGCATTGCCCTTCTGCAACAGCAGCCGCACGCGCCGTTGCAGGGCAGGCAGCGCGCCGGGCCGCCCGATGGTCACGGACCGGGTTGGCCGCACATCATTGGCGAACTTTTTCAGATAGTCGCGGTTACCCCAGTAATCATAGGTTTCGACCGATTCGGCATAGGCCGCCCGCAGCGCGGTGAACAGCAGCACGACTCCGGGGGAGTAAGGGCCATGACCCTCACGCTGCGCGTTATGAAAGGCATGGCGGTCGTGACGCCAATCCTCAATCTCCAGCAGGTAGGCGATGGGCGTCTGGTCCAGATAGGCCAGCCAAAGCCGCAGCATCCCCGCACCGGCCAGCGAGCGCGCAAGTTCGGTCAGCAGCGCCAGCCCGTGTCGTTCCATCTCGACCGACCCTTTCCAGCTGCTACGCACGACCTCGGCCAGCGCCTTCAGCGCCTGATCCAGACCGGCACCGGTTTTGGTGGTCAGCTCGACCCGGCCTTCGGACAACAGCCGACGCTCTAGACGTTCACAGTTAGTCCGGTGCTTGCGCGGCAGGGCATTGTAAAAGTCCTGTTCGCCACCCTGACAGCGATGCAGCAGGTAATCTTGGCCGGGGCTGCGGGTTACAGCGCACCCAGATGCGGCAAAGCGGTCAGCCCAGGCCCCGCCCAGTTTGCTGCCTTCGGTATCAAGGCGGACCTGCTGTTCCAGCCAGGGTAGGCCCATCACCTTGTCCGCCAGAATGCCCATGGCAACATCAGGGTCGGGGTCTGCCAGTATCAGATCGAACGGCGGCGACGATCCGTAGCGCGGCGTGGCCAGAATTCGGGCCATCATCGCCCGACGGTCGCGTAGTTGAAACAGCGGCAGAAACCCAGTCAGAGTGTCGCCCCGATACAGTGCAAGGCAGATCGGTTCCTGCCCTATCGCCATTGCAACCCGCGCCCAAGGCAGGAAAAAGGCTGGATGCTGAAAAACCATCGCCCCCGCGCGTATACTCAGATCGGCCAGCGGCACGCTCAGCGCCTGCAATTCGGCCAAACTGCGGATCTGTTCCACATGCAAGGCTGGGACGATTTTCTGCTGCAGCATTCAGGGCCCCTTTCCGGCTTCGATATCCCGCGCACCTGCAATGGCCGGCGTCCGCACCCACTGCGGAAAGGCCATCGGCCGGGTGTCTGCAATCCGCCTTTGCAGCATCATCAGCAGGGGCTGCGGCAACGCCCGCATGGCCAGATCGAACATCCGGATCAGCACCCTGTCCGCGCGGCTCAGCGCAGCATGGCGTTCCGCCGCATTCGCAAAGCTGGAGTTCGGCGCAAAGGCCGGGCGGCGTCCGGCCTGCGGACGCAAACCGATCTGACACAACAGCGGGTCCAACGCCACATCGGCGTCGCGCCTCAACTGATCATAGCGGATGTGATGCACCCGCGCAGGCCCCAGCCGTCGGGTCAACCCCGCCATGTAGCGCCCGTGCAGCACGTTCGAAGCACATGCCTTGGCAATCAGTGCGGCGCGGCGCGGATAGGGCGGGGGCACACGGCCAAAAGACCACAGCCGCGAGCGGATGAAATCCTCGGTCTCACGGGTAACGCAGAGAAACTGCGCGTCCGGCAGATCGGCAGCGATGCGATCGGCCAACAGCGTGTGATGCGGCGATTTCTCCAGCCAGGCCTTTGCGCCTGCCCGTGTCGCCACGGCGTCCATAACCCGGCGAAACGCCTCGGCTGCGGTCGGTGCCAACAACATTGCGGCGCGAGTTTCTGCGGCGTCAGCCCGGCACAGCACGAAATAATCGCTGCGGAGAAACTCGGCCACCGCTGCGTCGCGATTCTCCGTCACTGACCAATCCCCGAACATCCGCGCGAAATGCGAGAAGAACACGCTTTCATGCACGCCCTGATGCCGGGCATCAGTGACGGCGGCTATTTCAGGGTGCGCGGCCAGCAGGTTGGCGGCATAGGTGGTGCCGGACCGCTGGATGCCCAGAATCAGGATCGGGACGGGGGATGTCATGTCGCGAACCTCCACCCCCCGCCGGCAATCGCGCGATAGCGCTGCCGCGCCGAGAACAGCACTGCATGCACCGGGCGAACCAGAGGAATCACCATCATCGGCACCAGTTCTGACGCAACCGGGTCAAAGGCGACCTTGAATTGCTGCCGCCCGATACGTCCAGGGTCTTGCATGAGGCCCTTGGTCTCCTGCTTGGGCGCGTCGTTCCGGCTGGGCCCTCCGGCCATGTCGTACCAGCGCAGCCCCTGCGCCTGCGCATGCAGAAGCGCCGCCCAGATCAGGCTGTAATTGCGCGGCATGTCCTGCGGTTCATCCGTGCTGGCCAGAGACAGCCAAAATGCCCGGTCGCCCTCGACAATGACGCTGTGGCCACAAATCACCCGGCCCTCATGGCGGCCCAACAGCATTACACCACGGTCACGTGTCATTTCCCACTGTTGCGCCACAGAGGGAACATTTGTCATGGCCAGCCTGCGCCGCCGATGAAAATCCTGCAAAACCGGCGAAAATTCCATCGCTTCGTCCAGCGAAGCGGCAGGCCGCACCTCGAGCCCCATCTTTTCGCATTTGGAGATCTGGCGGCGACAGCGTGATTTCAGCCGCGCCGCCAGATCAGACGGCCCGCCCGAAAGGTCAACCAGCAGCGTCGCGCGGTGGATCGACTGGGCCCCGCGCGGCAGCGTTACAGCCCCCAGAGCCGACAGTCTGTGCACTGCTTCGTCTGCCAGATCACCGCTCCAACGCGGGTTCACAACCATCGAACAAACCCCGGCCTTTCGCAGCGCGCGGCCAAAGGCGGGCAAGACCTGGTCCAGATCAGACACATCGCGGGTAACCGGGCCACGCCGCAGAAAGGCCAACCGGTAAATTGCACTGCCCATGCCCCGGCGCGATATCGCAGATCATCTGGGTCTCTCGGTGGAAACCGACAGCCACGCCTTTGGCGATCTGAAGAGCAAAGGTGAGATCGATCTGCCAACCTATGAAAAATACAAGATCCTGACCGCAAACGACATGCAAGCGCCGGCGCAAGCCTTACTCGCCTACTCCTGACGCGCGGTCTGGTTGAAATTTTTGCAGGCCGCTGGCTACTTCGGATTTGCCGCTTGGTGTGTCAGGGCGCCAGTTGCTGCGCGCCCGCCTGTCTCCCCAGCCAATCTGCCCTGCATGACCCCCCCCCAC
>JBATPI010000103.1:0-42706 GCA_049291415.1 Paracoccaceae bacterium
CATGGCGATTGCGGGTCATCCGCATCTTCTCGCCACCCAGATAAACATCGCCGGAATTGGGGGTCTCAAGCAGGTTGATGCAGCGCAGAAACGTGCTTTTGCCCGAGCCAGAAGCGCCCAGAATGGCGATCACGTCACCCTTTTGCGCCTCAAGCGAAACACCCTTGATCACCTCATGTGCGCCAAAGCTCTTGTGCAGATCGACGACTTTCAGGTCGGCTTCGGTCATGGGGTCTGCTCCTGCAAGGCGGCAAGTTCGCCAAGGGTGACGGGTTTGATCGGGCTACGGGCGCGCGGTGGTGCCGGATCTGAGCCGCAAGCGGACAGAATTCCGCGCACCGTCAGATCGCACATGCGGCCCTGACAGGGGCCCATCCCGGCGCGGGTGGCGGTTTTCACCTGTCGCGGGCCGTTGGCCCCTTCGGCAACCGCGCGGCGGATATCGGCGGCGGTGACTTCCTCGCAACGGCAAACGATTGTCTCGCCCAAAGGGGCCAGAAATTCGGGCAACGGCGCATAGGCGGCATCCAGAAACGGCCGGATCGCCCGCGCCCGACGCGATGCGGTATGATCAGCCGCCGCCCGCGCGTCGCGCGCGGTCAGGGTCAGACGCCCCGACAGATGCAGAATATCCAACGCTGCCAGCTGTCCCGCCGCCTGCGCTGCTTCGGCACCATTGATCCCGGCACCATCACCCGCGACGTGAACACCGGGCGCATCGCTGCGACCCCAACCATCGACGACGGGTTGAAATGCCTGTTGGGCGGAGTTCCAGGCATGGCCCAGCCCCGCGGCGCGGCTGATATGCGTTGCGGGGATGACGCCCTGATGAGTCAACAGCAGCGGAGTGGTCAACCTGTGGTCACGCCCCTTGGCCGTGAAGGTGAAAGTTATGTCGCCGTCGTGGGTGCTGACCGCACTGAACCCCGAGGCCCCGGTATACCGCACAACGCCCGCCGCGCGGATCTTGCGCAACAGGCCCAGCCCTTTCAGCAGCACCGGTGCGGCCAGCAGCGCGCGGGGCAAATGCGGCAAGGCGCGCGTCATCATTCCAGAGGTCTGCGTCTCAACCAAGGCCTGCGGAGCCGCGCCCGCGTCGATCATCTGTGCTGCGATCAGATAAAGCAGCGGCCCGGCACCCGCCAGAACGGCGTTACGCGGCAAAAGGCCCGAGGTCTTCATCAATATCTGTGCCGCACCTGCAGGCATCACGCCCGGCAGCGTCCAGCCCGGAAACGCAACCGGGCGTTCCTGCGCGCCGCCTGCCAGCAGGATATGCGGGGCGCTGGCCACATGGCTGACCCCATCGCGCGACCAGACGACGCGCGGCCCGGCCTCAACGCGCCAGACTGTCGCGCTGAACTCGGCCCGAATGTTGGGGTGATCAAGCGCCCGAACCAGTGGCTGCCCGGCAAGGTAATCCTTGCCCAGCCAAGAGCGGGAACCGCCATTCAGACCGACATTGCGGTAGATCTGCCCGCCGGCCTGTGGCTGCTCATCCAGCAGCAACACGCGCGCGCCGCCCTGCGCCGCTACCGAGGCCGCAGCCATCCCGGCGGGGCCGGCTCCGATGATGATGAGATCCGCATCACTCATCGCCGCACCCTCCTGTCAGGGTGCGCAAACCTTGCTGACGCCGCAAAACCATGCCGTCACGCACGGCAACCACGCAGCCTTGCATGTTCGGCCGCCCGTCCACCTCAACCAGACAATCAAAGCACAGGCCCATCATGCAAAAGGCGGTGCGATCACTACCCTTAACGGTCTGGCGAAAAGCAGCACCCGATTGGGCCAACAATGCTGCGGCGACGGTATCGCCTGGTTGTGCCGTCAAAAGTTCTCCGTCAACCGTCAGATGCACCGCCGTGCCCCCATCAGGCCGCGTCAGAAAGCGCGAAGCGATTTTCATCGAATGCCTCCAGATCGGGTGCGTTTGCGGTGTCATTGATCCAGTCGGCCAGTGCCGTTGCGTGCAGCGACGCCAGCGTCACGCCGCTGTGGCAGGTCACCAGACAGGCACCAGGATAGCGGGGTGAGCGCGCATAGACCGGATAACCGTCGGGCGACATCACCCGCAACGCACCCCAGGCGCGCACCACCCGCACATCGGCCAGCGCCGGAAAAACCGTCACCGCGTGCCGGGCCAGCCCTGCCATCATGTCCAGCGTTTCCCTGTCATCAGGCCCCACTTCGGCATGTGTGCCACCGATCTGTACGCCGCCCTCATCCACCTGGCGGATGGTGCTGGACAGGAACGGCAGACGATCCGCCAGCCGTTCGGTGATCAGCAACTCGCCACGCTGCGGACGAATGCGGGAGACAAACCCCAGATCGGCGGCCAGCGCTGCTGCACCCAGGCCGGCACACAACACGATGCGCGCCGCCCCACGGCGCTGGCCGTCCTGCATCTGCACATCAAAGCCGCCGCCCGGCACTGCCACAACGCGCGACACTTGCGCGTCGGCAACGATCTGCCCGCCCAGCACCGTCACCGCACGGCGCAATGCCCGCAGCAGGCGCAGCGGGTTCACATGGCCGTCAAGCGCGCAGAAACTGGCCCCGACAACCCCCGGGCCGATCCCCGGAAGCATCCGACGCAGATCGTCACCGTCCAGGATGTCAGCGCTGAACCGATTGCCAAGATGGTCAGCCTGCCGTGCCAGCGCCGTAGTAAACCCTGCCAACTCGGCCGCGTCGGTAAAGAACTCAAAGCCGCCCGTTTGCTGCAAGGCGACGTCCAGCCCTGACAGATCCTGCACCTGTGCTGCAAACCCGGGCCAGGCGGCCAGGGCCTGCTGCGTCCACCGCGCATAGGGCGCGAAATCGGCCCCCTTGCCCTGCAGCCAGACCAGACCGAAATTTCCTTGTGAGGCGCGCGCATCGCGGTCCGCACCGTCCAGAACCGTCACCCGCTGCCCAGCCCGCAACAGACCAAGGGCGGTCGATAAACCGACAACGCCGCCCCCGATAATGGTGATGTCAGACTGGCCCATGCGATTCCTCCAGGGTAAGGAATCGCATAATCGCACTCATACGAATAATTCTTGTTTTTGCCTAATCCATACGCTTGTGATATGTAGCGGGTCATGCTGCATCGCCTGACCCATCGCCAACTCGAAGCTTTCCGCGCTGTCATTGAGTCCGGAACGGTAACGGCGGCGGCGGAGGCGCTGAACACGACCCAGCCCTCGGTCAGCCGGATGATCGCAGATCTGGAAAGCACGACAGAATTCGGGCTGTTCCAGCGGCGCGGGCGGCATCTTGTGCCCACCTCAGAGGCGCTGGCGCTGTACGAAGAGGTTGAGCGGTCTTTTGTCGGGCTGTCCGAGATTTCGCGCGTCATCGCCGATATCCGCGATTTTCGCCGGGGCAGCCTGTTGATCGCAGGGATGCCCGCGCTGGCGCTGAAATTCCTGCCCGATGTCATCGCGGCCTTCGTCAAGGCTGAACCGGGGATCACCGTCTCGCTGCGCGCCCGCAGCTCACAAGCGGTTCTGCGGCACCTCAGCTCGCAACAGTTCGATCTGGGTTTTGCCGCCCTCGACACCGATCACCCCGCGGTCAGGCGCAGGCCGATCTGGTCCGCCCCGATGCAGGCGGTTCTGCCGCTTGGGCACCCGCTGGGCGACAAAGACCATCTGGAACCCGCCGATTTCCACGAACAGCCCTTCGTGGCGCTGGGGGCGGAAATCACGACGCGTTCAGAGACGGACGCGTTTTTTGCGGAGGGGAATGCCCGGCCCCGTGTCGTCGTGGAAGCACAACTGTCAGCTTCGATCTGCGAGTTGGTGGCCAGCGGGGCAGGTCTGTCGATCGTCGAGCCGGTGACAGCCGCCAATTTTGCGGCGGCCGGACGGGTGCTGGCCCGGCCCCTGCACCCTGAACAACCGTTCCGCTATGACCTTTTGCTGCCCGCGCTGCGTGAACCGTCACGCGTGGCGACCCGATTTCTGGAAATGGTCGAGGCAAGATTTTCCGATCTGCTTGGCAGCTGACCGATTGCTGCACGGCACACCAAGGTCCAGTCGGACAAATTGCCCCGCTTTAACGCGAACGCGGCCTTCGCGCAGAATGCGGATCGTCCAGCTCTGACAAGGCGCGGTCGCGCTGCATCTCCAGCCACATTGCGTTTACAACCGCAAACATCGCAGCCAAGGGCAGGCCGAGGAGCCAGGCAAAATACCACATGGTGTTGTCCTTTCCTTAGTAGGCAGCAGGGGTGTCGGTCACATCGGCCTCTGTGACCTTGCCCCAAAGCACTTTGTAAACCCAGGCGGTGTAGATCAGGATCACCGGCAGAAAGATGACAGCGGCAACCAGCATCACGAACAATGTCTGATGCGAGGACGAGCTGTCCCACACCGTCAGGGACGAACGCGGATCAATCGACGACGGCAGGATGAACGGAAACATCGTCAGCCCCACTGAGGAAATCGCGCCGAAAATGCCCAGTTTTGACCAGAGCAGAGTTGAGCCTTCGCGACCCGCGCGCAGGCCCAGCACGGCCAGCGCCATACCCAGGAACCCCAGCGCCGGGGCCAGGGTGATCCAGGGGCGCAAGGCATAGGCCGACAGCCAGCTGGGGCTGCGCAGAACCTCGGAATACAGCGGATTGGACGGGCCGTTCGCCACGGCAGGCGCTGTCAGCGCATAGCCCTGAATGCCGTAGGCCAGCCAGATCCCCGCCAAAGCATAGCCCAGGATTGTGACAATACCGGTGACGGTGCCAATCGTGCGGGCGCGTTTGGCAACCGCGCCTTCGGTCTTGAACGACAGCCATGCCGCGCCGTGCGTGACCAGCATCGCCAGTGACACCGCCCCCACCAACAGCGCAAACGGGTTCAGCAAGCCCGCGAATTTGGCATAAAACGTGCCGTCATAGCGGGCAAACAGATCGGGCGTCAGGTGAAATGGCACGCCCAACAGCACGTTGCCAACCGCGACCCCAAAGATCAGCGCGGGCACCGCACCGCCTGCAAACAGCGCCCAATCCCAAGCCGCACGCCACAGCGGGCTTTCCCGTTTTGAGCGGTATTTGAACGCCACCGGCCGCACGATCAGCGCCGCCAGAATGACGAACATCGCCAGATAGAACCCCGAGAAACTGACCGCATACAGCGGCGGCCAGGCGGCAAAGATCGCGCCACCGCCCAGGATGAACCAAACCTGATTGCCCTCCCAGACCGGCCCGATGGTGTTGATGGCAACCCGTCGCTCGGTATCGGTTTTGGCGACAAAGGGCAGCAGCGCGCCAACGCCCATGTCAAAGCCGTCGGTCAGCGCAAAGGCGATCAGCAGCACGCCCACCAGCCCCCACCAGATCACCCGCAAGACATCATAGCCGATCAATTCATACAGGATCATGGCATTCACTCCGCTGGTGTTTCGGCGATTGGGCTGGTGCCGCCACTGGGGCGCAGCCGCTGTTCGTGCCGCGCCGTCCAGATTTCGGTTTCCTCGACATCCTCATGCGGGCCCTTGCGGATGAATTTCAGCATCAATCCCATCTCGATGACGAAAAGCACGGTGTAAAAGATCATGAACCCAGTCAGCGTCAGCAGAACATCAGCAACCGACAGGTGGCTGACTGACATCGCTGTGGGCAGAACGCCGTCCACCGTCCAGGGCTGGCGGCCGAATTCGGCAACGATCCAACCCAGTTCCGCCGCAATCCACGGTGTCGGGATGATCGCCACCGCCGACCACAGCGCCCAACGCGGATAATCCTGCCCGCGAAAGCTGGAGCGCCAGAAGAAATAGGCCATAACCGCAATGAAGCTGAAGCCAAGGCCGACCATAACGCGGAACGACCAGAACAGCGGCCAGACCGTGGGTATGGTATCATCGGCGGCCTGTATTATCTGCGCTTCGGTGGCCTGACGCGGATCGTCGACATAGCGTTTCAGCAGGTAGGCATAGCCAAGATCGCCGCCGTGGTCCTCAAAGATCTGGCGCACGGCGGGGGGCGTCGCGTCGCGCTGTTCGCGGATCGTCATCAAGGCATCATAAGCGATGATCCCCGACCGGATGCGGGTTTCGGATTCGGCGACCAGATCATTGATCCCCGGAATGACGGTGGTCAGTGACCGGGTGCCGATCAGGCCCATCATCCACGGAATCTTGACCGCATAGTGGGTTTCGCGCGCCTCTTGATCTGGAAAACCGATCAGGTTGAAGGGCGCAGGCGCGGGTTCGGTTTCCCACATGCCCTCAATCGCGGCCAGCTTCATTTTCTGGTTATGCGACACGTCATAACCGGATTCATCCCCCAGCAGCACCACCGACAGCGCCGAAGCCAGACCGAACGAGGCCGCCACCGTGATCGAGCGGCGGGCCAGTTCGATATGACGGCCCTTCAGCAGATACCAGGCTGACACCCCCAGCACGAAAACCGCCGCGGTGACGTAGCCTGCCGAGACGGTATGGACAAACTTTGCCTGCGCGACAGAGTTGAACATCACCTCATAAAAGCTGGTCAATTCCATCCGCATCGTGTCAGGGTTGAAGGCGGCGCCGACCGGGTTCTGCATCCAGCCATTCGCAATCAGAATCCACAGCGCCGAGAAATTCGAGCCAATTGCGACCAGCCAGGCGACGGTCAGGTGCCCCACTTTGCTCAGCTTGTCCCAGCCAAGGAAGAACAGGCCGACAAAGGTGGCTTCCAGAAAGAACGCCATCAGCCCTTCCAGCGCCAACGGTGCGCCGAAAATATCGCCGACGTACTGGCTGAAATACGACCAGTTCATGCCGAACTGGAATTCCATCGTGATGCCGGTGGCGACGCCCAAGGCAAAATTGATCCCGAACAGCATGCCCCAGAATTTGGTCATCTGACGCCAGATCGGGCGGCCGGTCATGACATAGACCGTCTCCATGATGGCGACGATGACGGACAGCCCCAAGGTCAGCGGCACGAACAGAAAGTGATACATCACCGTCATCGCAAATTGCAGGCGCGACAGTTCAACGATGTCGAGATCCATTCTGGGCTCTCCTTGGGTTCGGCCAGCAGCCGCTCATGGTGACACGATCAGATATTCAAGATTTTAGATACATCGAATATGGGGTGGTCCGCACTGCGGTGCAGCGTCGCAAGCAAACCCGCGTCTGGCAAGGCGTTGCGAAGGCCGCGCAGAACACGGTCGGCGGTGTCTGCGTCCAGCCCTTCGGTCGGCTCATCCAACAGCAAAAGCCGCGGTTTTTTCAGGATTGCGCGCGCCAGTGTCAGGCGTCTTGCCTGCCCGCCCGACAGACCCGCCCCGCCTTCACCCAGTTGCGCCTGCAGCCCGCCGCGGGCCGTGATGACATCAGACAGGGCAACCGCACCCAGCGCCTGCCACATCTCGGCATCGGTGGCCCCACAAGCCAGCGCCAGATTTTCGCGGATGGTTCCGGCGATCAGCGCGCTGCGTTGGGGAACCATCGTGACCACCTCGCGCAGCGCCCTTTCCGTCCAATCGCGGGGCACGCGCCCAAGGATTTTGATCCCTTTGGCATCGGCCAAACCCGCAATCTGCATCAAAAGGCTGGTCTTGCCACTGCCGCTTGGCCCGGTCAGGGCAAGGGCCTGCCCGGCAATCAGGTCAACCGTCAGGCTGCCTTGGCAGATAGAAAGCAACGGCGCAGAGGCCGCGTCGCTGTCATCCTTGGGTGGCAGATCCGGCCGCGGCGGGGCCGCACTGCCGATCCGTTTGGCAGCGCCTATCATCTTGCCATATTCGCCCAGTCCGCGCGCCAGCGGTTGCAATGTTTCGGCCAGCGCCAGCGCTGTGAAAATGCCGATTGCGCCAAGCGCCGGGCCCACCACACCACGCGCACCCATTGCCCCGCCAACCAGCAGGGCAAGCCCCGTTACCGCCGCAACCAGTATGGACAGCGCCGCAGCAGCGGTGCGGTCTGCCAGATTCAGCGCGCGCGCCGATCTGCGCGCATCGGTGTCGATGCCCAAAACCGCGGTCTCGCGCGCGACAAGACCGGCGCGCAGGATCAGCGATTGGCGGTCGCGCAGCATGTCGATGATCCCGCGCCGCAGGGCCTGCGCCTGCGTCTCGGCACCGTCCGACGGGATGACGCTTTGCCGCGCCAGATGCCAAAGGATCAGGGCCGACAGCGGCACATAGCCCAGCAGGATCGCCAAGGCGATCGGCGACCCCGCCAGCCAGCCCAACGCCACGAAGACGATGATATGCGTGACAAGTGCGGCAACGGCGGGCAGCACCAGCCGCAAAATCACGCCGTCCAGCGCGTCGACATCCGACACGATCCGCGTCAGCACCGCCTCGCCGCGCAGGCGGGCCAAGGCGCGCGCATCCAGAGCGACTTGGCGCCCAAGTAGTGCGACCCGCAGTGCCGCCAGCGCACGCAAGGTGGCGTCATGGGTCAACACCCGCTCGCCATAGCGGGCGGCGGTGCGCCCCAGCGCCAGAAACCGTACCCCAGCAGAGGGGCGAAACACGTCAAAGGCAATACCAATTCCGGCAATTCCGGCCAGCCCGGTTGCGGTGATGAACCACCCCGACAGACCCAAGAGCGCCGCCCCCATCAATAGCACAATCACCGACAGCGCCGCCCCGCGCGCCATCGCCCAAGGTGCCGCTGACAGCAACAGCCGGATAATCGGATATAGCGCCCTCATGCCCGCATCTCGACTATGCGGTCCATCGCTGCAGCCAAAGCGGGGTCATGGGTGGCTACGATGACGCTGTGCCCTTGCTGCTTCATCCGCACCAAAGACCGGATCACCAGCATCGCTGTCTCAAGGTCAAGATCGGCGGTCGGCTCATCAGCCAGGATCAACTCTCGCCCGCTGAAAATCGCGCGGGCCACCAACAGCCTGCGCGCCTCGCCGCCAGAAACCCCGCCGCCCGTCTCGCCAAGACGAGTCGCCAGCCCACCCGGCAGACGCGCGGCGATCCGGTCCGCCTCGGCCAGCCTTAGCGCGGGCCAGGGATCTGTGCCCCAGGCGTCGGGGTCCAGCCAGTCGCGCAGGGTCTGATCGGGGAAATGCGGTGCCTGCGGGATCAGGGCCACCCGCGCGCGCCAGGCGTCGGCCGTATCGTCATTCAACGTCACGCCGCCCACCAGAATATGCCCTCTTGTCAGAGGTATAAGTCCAACAATCGCGGCAAGGGCCGTGCTTTTACCCACCCCGCTGGGGCCGGTTAGCGCCAAGGATTCGCCACCGGACAGGTGCAGATCCGGCAAGGGTATCTCTTGGCCTGAGACCACCACGACAGCGCCGGACAGCGCAAGTGACAGGGGGCCGGCCAATGGCACACAGGCTGCGGCGTGGCCCAAAAAGGCCAGGCGTTCCGCCCGGTCCAACGCGTCAAGTTCAGCCACAACCGACAGCCCAGCCGCACGGTCATGCCAGGCGGCGGCCAGATCGCGGAAGAGTTGAAAGAATTCCGGCGCGATCAACAGCAAAAACAGCCCCTCTGCCAGCCCGATCGGTGCGCCCCAACTGCCGAACGTGATCGCACCCAACAGCGTAAAGCCGACAAAGACCGCCACCATTGCCACGCCGATCGCACTGAACAATTCCAACACCGTGGATGACAGAAAGGCCACCCGCAACACGGCCATGGTCCGGATGCGCAACGCCTCGGCCCGATCCGAGAAATCTGCCGTCGCACGGTCCGCCGCGCCCAAAAGCCGGATGTCCAGCAGGGCTGACAGACGGTCCATCAGCATCGTGTTCATGGACCCTATCTCAACCATCTGGCGGCGCGAGGCGTCTTCGGCGGCCATGCCAACCAGCGCCATGAACACCGGAATTAGCGGCCCCGCGACCAGAAGAACCAGCCCCGCAGCCCATGAAAACCAGAAGGTCACCGCCAACAGGACCAGCGGCAGCACCGATATCCGCAGCATCGCCACATGGTAGCGCGTGATCCAAGGTTGCAAGAGCGGCAACTTTTGCACCACCAAAGCGGCGATCTCGGCCGAGCTGACATTGGCGCGCGCGCGCGCTTCACGGCCGATCAGGGCTGCACGTTCCCGCGCGATCGTCCGATCGGCCGCATCAAAAAGGAACCACCCGGCACGATGGTCAAGGATCGCGCGCAGGATACCGCCCAAGACAAAAAGCAGGGCGGCAGGGCCCGTGCGCCCCATTTCCCCCGTCACCCAGCCGGAAACAGCCCATGCCAATGCACCCGCCTGCATCGGCCAGATCAACCCGGCGGCAACCGAAAGCGTGCCAGCGATCCGCAACTGACCAGAGACCGGCGCGATGATCCGGGCCGTCATGCGCTGGCGGGCAGTCAGTTCGGTCTGCGGATCGGGGCTGGTCATGCTTTGGCTTTCGGGCACCTTCTGGTCTTTAGCGAAGAGACCGCCCAATGACCTATGCGAAGTGAGGCCAAATCAAAAGAGACGCCTCACGTCAGGCACCGGTCACCGGAAACAGCCGCTGTATCATGCGCATTTAGGCCTGCGACAGAGGCCTGACCACGCCCCCGGTTGTCAAATGCGTGAATAGTGCAATCCTCTGACGGGTGGGGTCAGTTCATCGGCGCCCCGCCTTCGCGGCGGCGGCGGTCCATGAAATCGCGCAAGGCGTCATCAATGGCCGGGTCGATTGCCGGTTGTTCATACGTTCCCAGCATTGATTTCCAGATCGTGTTCGCGCGCTGCGGCGCGGTAACGCCACCACGCTCCAGCCAGCTGCCGTGATTGTCCCAGTTTGAGACCATCGGGGCGTAAAAGGCGGTCTCATAGCGCGACATCGTATGGTCTGCGCCGAAGAAATGCCCCGCCGGGCCCACCTCTCGGATCGCATCGACGGCCAAGGTCGCTTCATCCACGACAATCGGTTCGAAATAGGCATCCATCATCTGCAACATCTCGGCATCAAGGATCAGCTTTTCGAAACTGGCCGTCAGCCCGCCATGCATCCAGCCCGCCGCATGGTTCAACAGATGCGCTCCGCCCATCAGAGCGCCCCAGATCGCCATCTGGCTTTCATAGGCCGCCTGAAAATCAACCGCATTCGCCGCCGTGACATTTGACGACCGGAACGGCACGCCGATGTGGCGCGCCAGCTGCCCCGAGGCCTGAGCCGCCTTGGTGTATTCAGGTGTTCCAAACGCTGGTGAACCAGAGCGCATATCGACGTTCGAGGTAAAGCCACCATACATCACCGGCACTCCGGGCCGCACGATCTGGGTCAGCACGATCCCGGCCATCGCCTCGGCATGCTGCTGCACCAACGCACCGGCCAGCGTCACCGGACTCATTGCGCCAGCCAGTGTAAAGGGGGTGATCGCCAGCACCTGGCCATGCGACGCCATCGCAATCAGCCCTTCGGACATCGGGATATCCAGCTGCAGGGGTGAGTTGGTGTTGATGATGCCCAACAGCGTCGGGCGGCTCTGCAACCCTTCGGGCGTTGTGCCCAGCGACAGCGCCGCCATTTCGATCCCGTCCATTGTGCGCTGGGTTCCAAGGGTCGAGGTCTGCCAGTTCTTGTCCAAAAGCGTGATCTGGGCGTGATGGATGTCCAGGTGCCGGGTGTTGGCGGGCAGATCCAAAGGCTCGAACGGGCAGCCGCCCTCTTGATGCAGCACGTTGAGCGATTGGATCAGACGCATATAATCGCACATCTCGGCAAAGGTGCCATCGCGGCGACCGCGGTCATTGTCCATCACATAGGCAGGCCCCCCGACCGAGGCATAGATTACGTCATTGCCACCGATCTTCAGGTTATGGGCGGGGTTGCGCGCCTCAAGCGTGAAGGAGGCTGGAACGGTTTTCAGCCGCTCAGCGACCAGACCCGGATCTAGATGCACCATGTCACCGCGCACATCGGCCCCCGCATCGGCAAAGTACCGGCGTGCGGGCGCACTGAGAACTTTCATGCCAATCTCGGACAAGACCCGCAGGGCTGCCGCATGAATGGCGGCGACGTGGTCGCTGGTCAGAACCTCAATCGGCGCATAGCTGCGCGGAACCTGGCAAAACGGCCGCTGGTGCAGCGCGTCGGCGTCACGCGGGCTGCGCCCCGAACGGCGACGGCCAGAGGTGCGGATGGGCTGATCTGTCATTGTGCGGCCTGCTGTTGCTGATCAGAGGTGGTGATCGGGCCATCGCGTCGCACAAGGACGGTGGCTGACAGCCCCACCTCACGCGCGGTCTTGTGGCCCTGATAAACGGCGTGGGCGATCGCCCCGGGTGCATTGGCATCCCCCGTCAGATGCAAAGACTGGATACCGGCCCCGGCAAGATCAGCCTGAGCCAGCGCCTGATGCAGGTCAGACCGCCCTGCCCTTTGCCCAACGATCACCAATGAGTGCGCCACGATCTGACGCGCCTCACCACTGAAGATTTGCGCCAGATCCAAGGTTTTGCCATCAAAACCGGTCACGATCTCCAGCGTGCGCAGCGTGATGCCACGCCGTGCCAGAGCCTGATGGATGCCGGGCTGTTCATTGGTCATGAAACTCCATGCCCCGGCAGCGCCCGCAGTGGTGATATAGGTCACTTCGGCGCCGGTTGCCGCCAGATGCTCGGCCACTGCCGAACCCATATAGTAATTGTCGAAATCAAAGACCGCGACCGGCCCTTTGATCGCCACGCCCGCCGCAACGTCGTCAGGCGTATAAATGCGCGGCCCCTGTGCCACCTCTCCCGGCAGCTCATTCGCGCCGCAAAGGGCGGCAGTCCAGCGCGCACCGGTTGCCACGATCACATGCGCAGCACCGAAATCCAGCACATCTGCCGCCGACAATTCACTTTCGGGATACAGCGTGACATTCGGCAGCTTACGCAACTGGCCCAGCCGATAATCCGCGACCCTGCCCCATTGCGACAGCCCCGGCAGGGTGGTTTCCCACAACAGCCGCCCACCGAAATTGCGCGCCCTGTCCGCGATGGACACCGTCATGCCGCGCCGCGCCAGCGTCAAGGCCGCCTCCAGCCCTGCGGGCCCACCACCGATGACCAGTGCGGTGTCGGCGCTGTCACGGGTAACGATCTCGGGGTGCCAGCCGCGCCGCCATTCCTCACCCGCCGTTGGGTTCTGCGTGCAGCGCACCCAGACCCCGTCATGCCAGCTGGAGATACAGATGTTGCAGCCGATACATTCGCGGATATCGTCCTCGCGCCCCTCATTGATCTTTTGGGGCAGGAACGGGTCGGCGATGGACGGGCGCGCACCGCCAATGAAATCCAGCACTCCGCGCCTGATCTGTGAGACCATCGTATCGGGCGAGGTGAACCGACCGACACCGACCACAGGCTTGTCGGTCAGCGTCTTGATGAAATCTATCACCGGCTCATGGCTGCCCTCGGCGCTGAACCGCGACGGCGAGCAATCATAGGCGCTGTAATCCATCTTGACGTCGAACAGGTCGGGCGCGTCTTTCAGCAGGGTTATCACCTCATGCGCTTCGGACGGCGCCACTTCGGACGGGCGCGCGCGCAATTCCTGCATCGACATCCGCAGCGCCACGGCACAGCGGCCATGCACCGCTTCGCGCACCGCGTCGATCAATTCAGCCACCAGCCGCACACGGTTGGCGACCGATCCGCCATAGGCGTCGGTGCGCTTGTTGTAGTCGGACAAAAGGAACTGATACGGCAGATAGCCCATCCCGGCATAGACATAGAGAATGTCAAAGCCCGCCCGGTCGGCCCGGATCGCGGCATCGACATGCCAGCGGATCAGATCGCGGATATCGGCGGCGTCCATCACCTTCGGACGCTGCGCCGACATAAAGCCGACATGGGTTGCCATCCACGGCACGCCTGACGGCGACAAGGGGGCAATGCGCGTATTGCGGTTCACCGCGGCGGCGCCACCGTGCCAAAGCTCAACCCCGGCAAGGGCACCATGCGCGTGAACCGCATCGGTCATCACGGCATGGGCGCGCACATCGGATTCGTCCCAGAGCGTGGCAAAGGGAAAGGGCGCGTCGTCAGAACTGGGATCGACGGAACAGGCGCCTGTGCAGATAACGCCCCAGCCGCCCTCCGCCTTTGTTGCGCGAAATGCAGCGCGCACATTCGGCGCGGCATTCGTCATGCCAGAGGCATGCGGCACCTGAAAAAAGCGGTTCGGGGCGGTCTTGGGACCGATCCGCATGGGTTCGAACAGGATGTCATAGCGGGAATTGCGAGGCATGGCGGTCCCTTTGTTGAACGGTCGTTCAATAGCATGATACCGACTTTTCCGTCAACCACGCAGAACGGCGGGGCAGAACGGGCCAATCGAAAAGCGTCACCTCATAAACCATTTGCGCCAAATCGATTCGTAGTTATATGATCATTCAACAAGGGGGAGATGATGTCAAAAGCCGAAACGGAATCTCTTGTTTCTGTGAAAGTCATTGAGAACCTGTTCGTGCCCTTGCCCGACGGCACACGGCTGGCCGCCCGCATGTGGCTGCCTGACAGCGCGGCGGCGCACCCGGTTCCGGCACTTTTGGAATACCTGCCCTACCGCAAGCGGGACGGGACGCGCGGTCGCGATGACCAGACGCATGCCTGGCTGGCGGGCCAAGGCTATGCCTGTATCCGGCTGGACATTCGCGGCACCGGCGACAGCGACGGGCTGATCGACGATGAATATACCCCGCAAGAGCAAATTGATGGCTGCGACGCCATCGCCTGGATCGCGGCGCAGGGCTGGTGCGACGGGCAGGTTGCGATGATCGGCATCTCATGGGGTGGGTTCAACGGGCTGCAGATCGCCGCACGCCAGCCCCCGGCGCTGAAGACGATCATCACGGTCGGATCGACCGATGACCGCTATGCGACCGATATACACTGGGTGGGCGGATGCCTGTCCAAGGATAATTTCGACTGGTCGTCAACGATGGTGGCAATGAACGACCTGCCGCCGGACCCCGCCATCGTTGGCGATGCCTGGCGCGGGATGTGGCAGGCGCGCTGCGTGCACAACACACCCTGGATCATCGAGTGGATGAAGCATCAGCGCCGCAATGCCTATTGGAAGCAAGGCTCGGTCTGCGACGATTTCTCTGCCATCACGATCCCGGTTTATGCTGTCAGTGGCTGGGCAGACAATTACTCTGAAAGCGTGCCGCGCCTTTTGGCCGGGCTGTCCGGGCCGCGGCGCGGGCTGATCGGACCCTGGGCGCATTCCTATCCTCATAACGTCGCCGTTGAGCCCGCCATCGGATGGCTGCAAGAGGTGGCGCGCTGGCTGGACCACTGGCTGAAGGGCCGCGATACCGCGATCATGGACGAGCCGATGCTGCGCGTCTGGATGCAAGACAGCGTTCCACCGCAGACCTGCTACCTGACGCGGCCCGGCCGCTGGGTCGGCGAGGCGGTCTGGCCCTCACCCCGGATCGTGCCGCAGCGCCACTATCTGGGCTCTGACGGGCATCTTCAGGCCGACAGACCGGCCCCTGTGCCGCTGACACTCTGCTCACCTTTATGGGTGGGCCTGGCTGCGGGTGAGGTTGGCCGCTACGGCAAGGATGCAGACTGGCCCGTGGATCAGCGTGAGGATGACGGCGGCTCATTGGTGTTCCAGACCGAGCCGCTGTCGGAAACCGTCGAAATTCTGGGTGCGCCTGCGCTGCGCATCCGCTTTTCCGTGGACAAGCCGCAGGCGCTGGTCGCGGTGCGGCTGAATGATGTGGCCGCTGATGGGCGCTCCACCCGCGTGACAGTGGGCCTGTTGAATCTGACCCACCGCGACAGCCACGAACACCCCACCGCGTTAGAGCCGGGACGCATCTATGACGCGGTGGTCGAGATGGACGATATTGCCCATTCCTTTCCAGCCAGGCATCGGATCGCGGTTTCCCTCTCAACCACCTATTTCCCGATCGCCTGGCCGTCGCCCGAACTGGCCACGCTGACGCTGCAAACCGCCGAAAGCTGGCTGGATCTGCCGGTCCGGCCGCCACACCCCGCCGATGCGCAGCTGCGCGCCTTTGATCCGCCCGTATCGGCGCCCCCGGCGCCAGCCACGCAACACCCCGGCCCGCAGGGATATCGCAGGCAGGTGACGCGCGACCTGCTGTCTGGCCTGATGACCGTGACCTTCCCGCGCGGAGCCTATGAGACTGAAATGCATGACATCGACCAGATCCACCGCGGGGTCGGGTTTGTGCGGCACGAATGCGTGGACGGCGATCCGCTCTCGGCCTGCATGGTCACCGATCAAACCGTCGAGATCCGGCGGCCCGACGTGACGATAGGCCATCACAGTTGGGGCAGCATGTCCTGTGACGCCAGCCATTTCATCATCGAGATGACGATCGAGGTCACCGAAAACGGCGCCCAGATCTTTTCGCGCCAGTGGCATGAAAGGATACCGCGTGACATGGTCTGACTCTGACCATTTCCAAGAAAGGTCCGGCTGCCCGTGCTGATCTACGCGATCAAACGCATCCTTCTGGCTGTCCTGATTCTGTTCGTGGTCATGCTGGGCATGTATGGAATGGTCTTTCTGGTGCCCGGCGATCCGGCCTCTATCGCCCTGGGCCCGCGCGCCACCCCCGAGCTGAAAGCGCTGTTGATTGAGCGTATGGGTCTGGACCAGCCGGTTCTGGTGCAGGTCTGGAACTTTTTCAAGAACGCGGCAACCGGCAATCTTGGCTATGATGTCTGGTCGAAACGCCCGGTTCTTGACGTGATCCTGGAGGCATTTCCAAAGACCCTGATGCTGGGCCTGGCGGCCCTTGGCTGGGCGCTGGTGTGCGGCATCGGGCTGGGCTGTCTGGCGGTCGTCTATCGCGGCACGGTGGTTGACCGGGTGCTGGGCATCCTGTCGGTCAGCATGATCTCGGTGCCGTCCTTTGTCATAGCGCTGTATTCGCTGCTGATCTTTGCGGTCTGGCTGGGCTGGCTGCCCGCCATCGGCGCAGGAGAGGTGGGCAATTTCAAAAGCCAGTTTCTGGCGATCCTGCTGCCCGCCTTTTCCATCGGCATCACATGGGTTGGCTATATCGCGCGGCTGGTGCGCGCCTCGATGCTGGAGGTGATGGGCGCCAACCACATCCGCACCGTCCGCGCCTTTGGTCTGCCCGAACGGATCGTGGTCTTTCGCTATGCGCTGCGGATCGCGATCATCCCCACCATTGCCATTCTGGCGGTCGGACTGGGCAGTGTGCTGTCCAGCGCGGTGTTTGTTGAAAGCGTGTTCTCACGCCCCGGTATCGGCACGCTGATCACGGCGGCCGTGCAAAAGCGCAACTACCCGGTGGTGATGGGATCGGTCCTGTTCATGACCGCCTTCTACCTTCTTGTCGTGACATGCGCCGATCTTCTGATCGCGCGGCTGGATCCCAGGGTGCGCGATGCGCTTCGCGATTAAACCAGGCAAAAGCTCGGCTCTGGGTGCGCTGATCCGCGACCCGATGGGAGTGATGGGGCTGGTGCTGGTTGCCTCTTTCATCCTGATGGCGGTTTTCGCGCCTTGGATCGCGCCCTACGACCCGATCAAGATCGACGTGATGAACAAGTTTCAGCCGCCCAGCCTTGCACATTGGGCCGGCACCGACCAACTGGGCCGCGATACGCTGTCGCGGATCATCTGGGGCGGGCGCACGGCGCTGACGATTGCCCTGACGGCAACAGGGCTGGCTGGGATCTGCGGGTTGCTCTTGGGCCTCATCGCGGGGTTTGGGCCGCGCTGGCTGGATGCGGTGCTGGTCTTGATGTTCGATTCACTCAGTTCGCTGCCGATGATCCTGTTCGCTCTGGCGGTCATCACAATCCTGGGGCCGGGCACCTACACGCTGATACTGGTGATCCTGATCGTCTCTATCCCCGGCTATGCCAGAGTGATCCGCGCCCAGACCCTGACGCTGCGCGGCAGCGACTTTGTGCTGGCAGAGCGCACCATAGGGGCGTCGCCCGCACGGATCATCCTGATCCATCTGTTGCCCAACGTGGTCGGGCCGCTGATGATCATCCTCAGCATGGATATTCCGGTTGTCATCATGCTGGAGGCCGGTCTCAGCTATCTGAATCTGGGGGTCAGGCCGCCGACGCCGTCCTGGGGCAATATCCTCTATGACGGCTATACGTCGCTGCGCTTTGCGCCGACAATGGTGATTGCGGCCGGCATTCCGCTGATCCTGTCAACGATCGGCTTTACCTTTCTGGGTGAAGGTCTGCGCGACGCATTGGACCCCACGCTGAAACTGCGGGTGCCGCGATGACCGCGCCCCTGCTGTCGGTTGAGGATCTGCATCTGCGCTTTCACACCGATCGCGCGCCGGTTCAGGCGCTGCGCGGCGTGTCATTGGCGGCGCACGCCGGTGAGGTGATCGGCATCGTTGGCGAAAGCGGATGTGGAAAATCGACGCTGGTGACCGCCATGATCGGCCTGATGGGGGTCAATGCCGAGGTTACGGGCGGCGCCGTGCGCTGCGGGGGCACCGATCTGCTGTCCTTGCCGGAATCCGGGCGCCGCAAACTGCGCGGGCAGGACATCGCCGTGGTCTTTCAAGACCCTATGACGGCGTTCAACCCGGTCATCACGCTGGGTGACCAGCTGGTCGATTTCCAGCATCAGCGGCAAGGTATTTCGCGCGCCGAAAAACGTGCGCAGGCCGAGGCGATGCTTGCCCGCGTCGGAATCGCCGATGCAGCCCTGACCATGGGTCGCTTTGCGCATGAGATGTCGGGCGGCATGCGCCAGCGTGCGGCCATCGCAGCGGCCCTGCTGATGACGCCCTCGGTCCTGATCGCGGATGAGCCGACCACAGCGCTGGATGTGACAATGGAGGCGCAGATCATCCACCTGCTGCGCGAGTTGCGGCAAGATTACCATGGCGCGATCATCGTCGTGACGCATCATCTGGGCGTCATTGGCGAGCTTTGTGACCGTGTTTACGTGATGTATGCCGGCGAGGTGGTCGAGGAAGGCTTGGTCGATGACATCTACCACGCCCCCCGCCACCCCTATACGCGCGCATTGATCGAATGTGATCCCGCTCATATCGAAGGTCAGGCGCGGGTTTTGCCCACCATCCCCGGCCGCCTGCCTGACCTGTCGGCACCGCCCACGGGATGCAGCTTTGCCGCCCGCTGCCCCATTGTCACGCCCCGCTGTCATGTTGATCCGCCGCCCTATGTCGGCGTATCGGCAACGCAGTTCGCGCGGTGCCATGAGGTGCAGCCATGACCCAGATCCTGACCGCACGCGATCTGGATGTCAGCCTGACGTTGGGCGGCCTGCTGTCTGCCCTGCTGCCGGGATCACCGCTTCGGATCAATATTCTGCAGGGGATTTCGCTAAGCATCGGCAGACAGGAAACGCTGGGGCTGGTGGGGGAATCCGGGTCAGGAAAGACCACTCTGGCCAAGGCGATCCTGGGGCTTCAGCCGATCTCGGGCGGCAGTCTTTCGTTTCAGGGCACCCCCCTGACCTCGCCCCGCGCTTTTGCCGATCTACGCCGTGCGACGGCCATGATGTTTCAAGACCCCGTTGCCTCGCTCAGCCCACGGATGCGGGTGGGCGCACTGCTGACCGAACCTTTCGTGATCCACCGGGTGGCAATGCCGGACCGCGGCGCGCACGCGGCCGAGATGCTGACCCAGGTCGGTCTGCCACCGGGCATGGCCACCCGCTATCCGCATGAATTGTCGGGCGGTCAGGCGCGGCGGGTGTGCGTCGCGCGCGCACTGGCCCTGAACCCGGCGCTGGTGATCGCGGATGAGCCGACCGCCGGTCTGGATGTATCAGTGCAGGGCGAAATCCTGAACCTGATGGCTGGTCTGAAAGACCGGCTTGGCCTGTCGTTTCTGGTCATCAGCCACAACCTGTCGATGGTGCGGCATGTGACCGACCGCATCGCCATCCTGTACCTTGGCCGTCTGGTTGAAACCGGTCCCACCCCGGCTGTCTTTGCGCAGCCGCTACATCCCTATACGCAAAACCTGATCGCCTCTGAGCCGCAGCCCGACCCGCGCAAGCGTCGCGCCGATCTGGCGATCAGGGGCGAGATCCCCAGCGTTCTGCGCCGCCCGAAGGGCTGCGAATTCCACACCCGCTGCGCTGTGGCGATTGACCGCTGCCGGCATGACGCCCCGATACTGCGCGAGATCGCACCACACCGCTTTGTGCGCTGCCATGTCGCAACACCACCTCAATCGTAATGTTCAAATGGGAGGATAAGACATGGACTGGAGAATGGATCGCCGGGGGCTGCTGAAGGCGGCTGGCGCGGCACTGACCGGGGCTTTCACCGCGCCGCATCTGGCCTGGGCTGCCGATGGAGACACCCTGCGGATCCGCGTTAAATCCGATTTTCAGGTGCTGGACCCTTTTGGCATCATCGGAGAGCTGGATGACATCATCCCGCGCTGCACCACGGTGACGCTGGTGCGCGTCGGCGACATGCGCGAAGGCAACCCGATGACGCTGTACGCCGCCGAGACGCTGGATTGGGTAGAGCCGACCAAGCTGGCGTTCAAGCTGCGTGAGGGGCTGGTCTGGACCGGCGATTACGGCCCTGTCACGGCCGAAGATGTGAAATTCTCGTTCGAGCGGCTGGCCGGATCAGCCTCGGCATGGGCCTATCAGTTTGAACATCTCGACCATGTCGAGGTGATTGACGAACGGTCCGGCGTCATTCACCTGAAGGATGCCTTCAGGCCATTCGATATCATCGCCCTGCCCTATTACGGCGGCCATATCGTCTGCAAGGCCGCGGTAGAGGCTGTCGGAGGCAGCTTTACCACCAAGATGCCCGCCGAATGCGGCCCCTATCTGTTCGACAACTGGGAGCAGAACCAGAAGGTCACGCTGGTCTCAAACCCGGCCTGGACCGGGCCGAAACCGGAATTCGACCAGATCGAATTCCATATTGTTGACGATGATCAGGCAGCACTACTGGCCTATGAGGCCGACGCCTATGACTTTACCCGCCTTGCACAAAACGCCGCAAGAACGGTCAAAGCCAGCATGCCCGCCAACTCGACCCTGATCGAAGCACCGTCAACCCGCTACGCCTGGCTGACCATCAACATGAATGCCGAGCCGCTGAAAGACCCACGGGTGCGCCAGGCGATCCAGCTGGCCTATGATGGCGATGCGGTTTTGCAAGGTGCCTATGATGGCACAGTGCCCCGCGCAACCGGGGTCATCGCCCCCGGCCCTTACGCACGCAAGGCAAACATCTACGCCGCCCGCGATGTGGAAAAAGCCAAGGCGCTGCTGTCGGATGCTGGGGCCGAAGGGCTGACGCTGCAGCTGGTCGCACTGACCGACAGCACCTCGCAGACCATTGCGCAGATCATCCAGGCATCCCTCGGCGAAGCCGGGATCACGGTGGAAATACAGCCGACCGAAGATGCCGCCTATTGGTCGGTCGGCGACAAGACGGCGGGCGATGGCTACAAATCCGTTGAACTGGTTCTGATGGATTTTGCCGGAGGGATTGAGCCGACCGAAAATCTGGTCTGGTTCATGCCTGACCAGATCGGCATCTACAACTGGTCGTTCTTCGACAATGCCGAATATGCCGATCTGTTCCACAAGGTGCAGTTGGAAACCGATGACGCCAAACGCACCGAGATGTTCCACCGCATGGAGGATCTGATGGAAGAGTCGGGCGGCTTTGTCTTCATCGCCTTTGCGCCCTATGTCGCGATCCATCACGACACGATCATCCCGGTCATTCTGGCCGATGGCCATCCCAACCCGACCATGTTTAAAAGGGTGTGAAACCGGCACGGGCGCGGGTGCAACCCCGTGCCCGATGACCCAAGGGGACAGGATGACTCAAGGCCCGAAATACCGCCGATATTCCAGCGCTGAACGCGGTGCAATGCTGATCGACGCAGGTCTTGCCTGTCTGGCGCGCGGCGGCATTCTGGGATTCACCATCGACAATATATGTCGCGAGGCGGGCGTCTCACGCGGCCTTATCACGCATCATTTCAAGTCCAAGGATGGGCTTTTGGCCGCAATCTACGCGGAAATGTACAGCCGCA
Organism: Paracoccaceae bacterium; assembly: GCA_049291415.1. GTDB lineage: Bacteria > Pseudomonadota > Alphaproteobacteria > Rhodobacterales > Rhodobacteraceae > Pseudogemmobacter. The sequence goes on from JBATPI010000103.1 coordinate 21,928, forward strand.
GCCTTGCCGTCTTTGCCACCGACTCCGGCCATGCCCCCGGCATCGCAGACATCATCGAGGCCGAATTCAGTCCCGATGTATTCAACCGCGACACGATCATGATCTGGTTGGCGCTGTGGGGTGAAATCGCGACCAACCCCACCCTCAGCGCGGAACATCGCAAGAATTACGCGGCCTATCTGGCGGGCGTCGCCACGGCTTTGCGAAACCACGCGGCGGCAACCGGCAGGGAAATCGATGCCGAGAAACTGGCCGTAACGGTCATTTCGCTTATTGATGGGCTTTGGCTGGAAACCTGCATCGCACCTGATCTGATGTCGGCGGAAAGCGCCAAGGCGGCCTGCTATCAGATGCTGGAGCCATTTCTCGGATCACGGCCCTGAAGACGTGCCCCTGACTTTCTTCCGGCTGTGCCCCGTGGACCTGTCGCGGTTTCGTTCTTTTGTTGGCAATAGTTGCCATCAAGAAAACCAAGGTGCCAAGGGTGGGTAAAACTGTGGCCGGTAACGAGCCGCCGCCATTTAAGGTCATGTTTATGCAAAGATATATGCTTGAAAGTGGTGCCCAGAGACGGAATTGAACCGCCGACACGCGGATTTTCAATCCGCTGCTCTACCAACTGAGCTATCTGGGCACGCTATGGTGGGCGGGTGATACCCAAGCGGCGGCTGCCTGTCCAGAGGGAAAACGCCTTATTGCGGGCGCTGTGGTGGCGGGTCTTCGGGTAGCTCATCCTCGCCGGCTGCGGCGTCGGGGATGCGGTAGCTCTCGTTCAGCCAGCGCGCCAGATCGACATCGGCGCAGCGGCGGCTGCAAAACGGGCGATAGGCCTGATCGGTGGGTTTGGCGCAGATCGGGCAGCTCATCGCATCAGATCCCGCAGGGCCAGCCGGTCGCGGCGGCGGGTCATCTCAAACAGGCCCAGTGTCGTCCAGCCGGCCAGCGTGGCCTCGCCCTCGGCCTTCCAGGCGGCTTTCATCACCTGATCCAGAATGGTGCGGTCACGTTTCGGAATCGGCGCAAAGTCGATCACCACCTGGCCGCCCAAGCCCCGCAGACGCAATTGGCGCGGCAGTTCGCGGGCCGCGGCGACATTGGCCTTCAACGCCGCGGCAGGTGAGGTGTCAGGGCCGGTGTTCACATCAACCGCGATCAGGGCGCGGGTCGGCTCGATCATCATATGCCCACCACCGGGCAGATCGACCCGCGGGGACAGCAGCGCGTCAATCGCCTCGGCCACGCCATGCGCGTCAAAGCCGCCCTGAACCACCTCATCAGGCGCGGGGTCCAGCCAGTCACGCCAGGCCAGATCATGCGCCGAGGCGCCATCGACCAAGAGTTCCGGCCCGCCGGTCAGATCGGCCAGCACTGCCTCGGCCAAAGCACGCATCGCGGCGATGTCTTCAGCCACCACGCCGGTTTCCGCTCCGTCGCAGGCCGAGCGCAGGATCAGGCCCAGCGCCGGGTCTGCCCCCGCCATACCGGCAAGGGCCATGGCGTCCAGATCGGCGCGCAGATCCTCGTCGCGGATGCGGCGGCTGACGTTCAGCCCCGGCGCGCCCGGCGTGACAATGGCAAAGCGCGACTTGAACAAAAGCCGGGTCGAGACCGGCGTGGCCTTGCCATCTTCGGCCGGGCCGGTCACCTGCACCAGCACCCGCTGACCGGGTGCAATGCCGCCAGTCTGGCGCAGAAACCCAGTGCCGCCGGGTAGTTTGACGAACATGCCGCCCTGCCCCTTCATCGGACGGTCAGCGACGGCGCGGTAGATGCCGCCGGGCACCGGATCATCGCCGACAGGGTCGATGCACAGCTCTTCCAGCTGCCCATCCACCATCAAGGCCGCAGCATGACGCTCGGCTATATGATCCAACAGGACAACGCGGCCCTTCATGATTGCCTCCAGACCGGATAACCCGCAGATGTCAGCAACGCGGCGGTCTCAGCCACTGGCAGGCCCATGATGCCACTGTAAGAGCCCGAAATCCACGGGATAAACGCGCCAGCCAGCCCTTGGATGCCATAGCCGCCCGCCTTGCCCTGCCAGTCATCGCTGGCAAGATAGGTGTTCAGTTCCAGATCCGACAGCCGCTTCATCTGGACCACGCTGACACTGTCACGCGCCCAGATCCGGTCGCCACGACGCACCGCCACGGCGGTGATCACCTGATGCCGCCGCCCGCCCAACAGCGTCAGGAATGCCGCCGCCTGCCCCGCATCGGCAGGCTTGCCCAGGATCCGGCGGCCCAAAGCCACCGTGGTATCGGCACACAGGACGATGTCATCGTCCCCCGCCTGCGCCGCCAGCACCTTTTCCCGCGCCAACCGCACGGCATAAGGACGCGGCAATTCGCCTTTGCGCGGATCTTCGTTGATGTCGGGAGGTAGGATGGCGTCGGGCACCAGCCCCAACTGCGCCAGCAATTCCAGCCGGCGCGGCGACGCAGAGCCCAGAATCAGCCGCAAGTTACTTGAAGCGATAGTTGATGCGGCCCTTGGACAGGTCATAGGGGGTCATTTCCACCTGCACCTTGTCGCCTGCCAGAACCCGGATGCGGTTCTTGCGCATCTTGCCCGCCATCACGGCAATCAACTCATGGCCATTGTCGAGTTCGACCTTGAATGTCGCGTTCGGCAGCAGTTCCTTCACGACTCCGGGGAATTCGAGAATGTCTTCCTTGGCCATGGTCACTCCAATTGGGAATTCGCCCGCGGGAGCCGCAGGCCTTCGTCGCGCGGCATATGCGCCCGATAGCCCCGCGTTTCAAGCGGAATCTGCAAAGACGCTAAAGCGCACGCATCCAGAATTGCAGCGGCTTGACCGTCTCGGCGGCGTCGCCAACGTCCTTCCAGGAGAATTCGGCAAAGACCCCGGGCAAGGGCGCATAGCCGCGGCCCATCCAGAACGCATCATTGGTGCGGAATGTGGCGGGCCGCATCGGATGCGTGTCCGGCCGCTTCACCGAACAGAACGCTACATGCGTGCGTCCCAGGGCCCGCGCATGCGCCTCTCGCAAATCAAAGAACCTGTGGCCCAGCCCCTGCCCGCGATAGGCTGGCAACAACACCGATTCCGCGCCGTAAAGGATGCTTTCCACTGGCAAACCGATCGCCTTCAACGGCCCGGCAAAGCCAGCCGCATGGTCCTCCATCGGGGTCGAGGTTGATGCCCCCACCAGCCGGTCGCCGTCAAAGGCCCCCACCAACAGGGAGCCGGGACTGTCGCGGTAGGTCTGCAGATAGGCCCGCTCATAGGCCTGCGAGCCATCGTAGAGATAGGGCCAGTCACGGAACACCGAAATCCTCAGCGCGGCCACGCCATCCAGCGCGGCCTCAAGATCATCGCCGCTGAGCGCGCGGACACTGACCGCGCCGATCCGGTCTTCGGTCACTTCGACACCTGCGCGACCCAGTCGGCCAGGTTGTAGAATGTGGTAACACGGGCGATCTTGCCGTTCTTGACGTCAAAGAACCCACCACCGGGCAGAACATAACGCTGGCCCTTGGCTTCTGGAAGGCCGGGGTCGGTTTTCAGATACTCGCCATGCACCATGAATTCGGCGGCCGCACGGGCGCCATCATCGGTAGCAAAAATCGCCATATCCTTCAGCTGTTCGCGGTAGGAAACCCCCATATGGCCGCAAAACTCGGCGAATTTCGCACGGCCCAGCCGATGCGCCCCCTCGTTCACCCGATGCTCGACATCATCAGAGACGCAGGCCAACATCCCGTCGGCATCGCCGGCGTTAAAGGCGGTGTAATAGCGGGTGATCAGGGCAAGGGTGTCAGCGCGGCTCATCGGGATCCTCCTTTTGGTCCGCCCCTGTCTATCGCGGACGCGCGCCCGCGCCAAGTCGCCGCCAGACCCATTTGCCCGCCGTTTCCGACACGGGGCAGCCTAATCCTGCGCCTCAAGCGGGGGGCCAAAGCGCGCCAGCATCCGGTCTTTGATCTGGTCTCGCGCCTGACGATAGGCAGACAATTTGGCCTCACGCGACTCGCCCAGACCGGTCGGGTCCAGGATCGGCCAGTATTCCACTTCCAGATGGTGGAACCGGGTCAGCTCCAAAGCCTGGCGCTGACTGGCCGGGGTTAGTGCTATGATCAGGTCAAACTGGCCCAGATCATCGCCCCATTCCTGCATTTCCTCAAAACTGCGGCTGCGGTGGCGGGACAGCTCGATCCCCAGCTCTTGGCAAACGGCGACCGAAAATCCATCCACCTCCATGTCATTCTTGACCCCGGCAGATTGGACATAGGCGCGCTGGCCGTAGAATTTCTTCATCAACGCCTCAGCCATCGGGGACCGCACGGCATTGTGGTCGCAGCAAAACAGGACAGAGTTGGGAAAGTCGCCCAAGGTCACCCCCAGTGCAGAACACAGATCAGGGTGAACAGCCGCCGCGCGGTGTCGATATCGACATCGGCCTTGCCCTCCAGCCGCTCTTGCAGCACCCGCGCGCCTTCGTTGTGGATGCCCCGTCGCGCCATGTCGATGGCCTCGATCTGGCTGGGCGGCAGTTTTTTCACCGCGTCGAAATAGCTTTCGCAGATCTGGAAATAGTCTTTGACCACCTGCCGGAACGGGCCCAGAGACAGATGGAATTCGCCCACCGGGGTCTCTTCCTCGGTGGCCATCCCGAACACCAGCCGCCCCTCACGGATTGCCAGAGCCAGCCGGTATGGCCCCGCGGGCACCGCCTTGCCGTCACGCGCCGGCAGCCCAAAAGAGTTCTCTTCCAACAGATCGAACACCGCCACCCGGCGTTCCTGTTCAATCTCGGGCGTCGGCCGGGCCAGGCCCGCCTCATTGATGTCGATATGGCAGATGCGGTTGGTCATGGGGCGGTCCTGTAAACAACGCCCCCTGATGCCCGACGCTTGAACGTGACGCAAGCCAGTTTGCGCCCCGGCTACGACAGATGCGGCCGTGACCCCAAGTCTTCGAAAAAGCGCAAAAGATAACCATCCGGGCCGGCTACCACCGATCCCCGGGCATTATCAGCAGCGGCCCAGCGGACGCGGCTGGGTCGGTCACTCGTTCAGCCGGTCCAACCGCACCCGCACGCTCAGCCCATGCGCAGTCAGACCTTCGGATTCAGCCAGCCGTTCCGCTGCCGGGCCGATGGCCTTCAACGCCTCGGGGGTCATTCGGGCCATCGTGGTGCGTTTCATGAAATCCAGCACGTTCAACCCGGATGAAAACCGGGCTGAGCGCGCCGTCGGCAGCACATGGTTCGGCCCGCCGACATAGTCGCCGATGGCTTCGGGTGTGAACGCGCCCAGAAAAATCGCCCCCGCGTGGGTGCATTTTGCGGCCAGAGCCTCGGGGTCGGCAGTCAGAATCTCCAGATGCTCGGGTGCTACACGGTTGGACAGCGCTGCCGCCTCATCCAGATCGCGCACCACTATCACCGCGCCATTCTGCGCCCAACTGGCCCCGGCAATCGCCCGGCGCGGCAAGGTCTGCAGCCGTGCCTCAACCGCCGCCGCCACCGCCCGGCCAAATCCCGCATCGGTGGTGATCAGAATGGATTGCGCGCTTTCGTCATGCTCGGCCTGGCTCAGCAGATCCAAGGCCACCCAGTCGGGATCCTGATTCCCGTCGGCAATCACCAAAATCTCGGACGGCCCCGCGATCATGTCGATGCCGACCCGGCCGAACACCCGCCGCTTGGCCGCCGCGACATAGGCATTGCCGGGGCCGGTGATCTTGTCGACCGGCGCGATGGTCTCAGTCCCATAGGCAAGGGCCGCAACCGCCTGCGCGCCACCGATCCGGTAGATGGTATCCACGCCGGCCAGTTGCGCCGCCAACAGCACCAAGGGGTTGACCGCCCCACCCGGCGTCGGGCAGGCAATCACCAGCCGGTCCACCCCCGCCACACGGGCCGGAATGGCATTCATCAACACCGACGACGGATAGGACGCCGTCCCCCCCGGCACATAGAGGCCCGCCGCCGACACCGGCGTCCAGCGCCAGCCCAAGGTGGCACCCACCGCGTCGGTCCACTGCGCATCCTGCGGCTTTTGCCGGATGTGATAGGCGCGGATCCGCTCTGCCGCCAGTTCCAGCGCGGCGCGGTCCTCGGCACTGACCTTGGCCACCTCGGCCGCAATCTCAGCCGCAGAAAAGGCCAGACCCTGACCGGTCAAATCCAGCCGGTCAAACCGCGCCGTCAGCTCCAGCACCGCCCTGTCGCCGCGTGCCCGCACATCGGCGATGATAGCCGCAACCGCCGTATCGACATCTTCGGCCTCTTCGCGCTTTTGCCCCAGCAAGGCGTCAAACCCGGCCGCAAAGCCGGGGTGAGAGCTGTCCAGATACTGCGGCATGACGATCCTCCGATATTCGCCTGTCCAGATACCCGCTGCCCCCCGCGCGGTAAAGCACCGTCGATCAGCAGTTGGCGGCGATGAACCCGGGCCGGAAAAGCCCTTCATCTTGGCAAAAATATTCCCGCGCGGAGCGCTTTTGCCATAACGGCCCCGCACAGCCGGCGCAGTCAGGCGCCGTGATTGGGGGTGTGGCCGGATGGGGCGATATAGGGTTTGGTCACGTCGTCCAGCCGGGCGTCCAGCGCCTCAACCTCCAGCGCCAGCGCGCCGCCGCCGGCCAGCGTCAGCACCAGCTTTCCGGTGCCATCCGCACCGGGATGCCAATCCAGCGACAGGATCGACAGAACCAGCCCTCGCGCAGCCAGATCAATGCCAGAGGTGCGGGCGGCCAGAACATCCTCGATGGTCAGCAGGCTCCGCACCCGCTCATAGGGGCGCCCGGCCGAGGCGGCAGCCTCGCGGTCTTCCCAGCGGAACCGGTTGACCAGTGCCACCAGACGGCGACGCTTGCGGTCATAGCGCATATCGGCCACCGGCAGTACCGCGTCTTGCAGCAGCGCCGACAGCACCTGAACGTCACCCGCCTCTTGCGCGATCAGACGCAGCGGACCTTCATCACCATCCTGGAACCGCGCATCGCCCATCATTCGCCCTTGATCCGCTCGATCTTGGCACCGCAGGCGCGCAGCTTTTCCTCAACCCGCTCATACCCGCGGTCCAGATGGTAAACCCGGCTGACCACGGTTTCGCCTTCGGCCGCCAAAGCCGCCAGAATCAGGCTGACCGAGGCCCGCAGGTCGGTGGCCATAACCCGCGCCCCGCGCAGGCGTTCCACCCCGGTCACGGTGGCATGGCCGCCATGCACGTCGATCTGCGCGCCCATGCGGATCAGTTCGGGCGCATGCATGAAACGGTTCTCGAAGATCTTTTCTTCCAGCACCGAAGTGCCCTCAGCCGTGCACAGAAGCGCCATCATCTGCGCCTGCAGATCGGTCGGAAAGCCGGGGAAAGGTTCTGTCACCACATCCACTGCCCGCACCCGGCCATTCTTGCGGCTGACCTTCAACCCCCGCTCGGTTTCCACCACCGAGACGCCGGCCTGATCCAGCTTTTCGGCAAATGCGCCGACCAGTTCTATCCGGCCGCCCAGACATTCCACCTCGCCGCCCGCAATGGCCGGGACCAGCATATAGGTGCCCAGCTCAATCCGGTCGGTGACCACCGGGTGGGTGGCCCCGCCCAGACGGTCAACGCCCTGAATGGTGATCGTGCTGGTGCCCTCGCCGTCAATCTGCGCGCCCATACGGCGCAGGCAGCGGGCCAGATCGACGATCTCCGGCTCGCGCGCGGCATTTTTCAAAACTGTGGTGCCCTTGGCCAAAGTCGCCGCCATCAGCGCGTTTTCCGTGGCCCCCACCGACACCAGCGGAAACTCGAACACCGCCCCGCGCAGCCGCCCGCCGGTGGCTTTGGCATGCACATAGCCATCGCGCAGGTCCAGGTCCGCGCCCATCGCCTCCAGCGCCTTCAGATGCAAATCCACCGGGCGCGCGCCGATTGCACACCCCCCCGGCAGCGACACCACCGCATGGCCATCGCGCGCCAGCATCGGCCCCAGAACCAGGATCGAAGCCCGCATCTTGCGGACGATGTCATAATCAGCCGTGTGATTGTTGATCAGATGCGACGACATCGCCAGCACCTGACCGCCCTGCAGGCTGGCGACTTCAGCCCCCAGCGATTGCAACAGCTGCGTCATCGTCGCGATATCCGACAGCCGCGGCGCATTGGTCAGCGTCAGCGGCTCTTCACTGAGCAAGGTGGCTGGCATCAGCGTCAGACAGGCGTTCTTTGCCCCCGCAATCGGGATTTCCCCGTTCAGACTGCCGTTGCCCGTGACCAAAATCGAATCCATACAGCCTCACTCGCCCTTTTGCGGCTTGCCGGGCAAGGCCGCGTTATCGTTGTCATCAGCATCCGTCCCACAGGACCGCGCCTGTGCCTGCGCCTTGCGCCGTCCCATATTCGCCTTCAACGCCACCTTCAACCGCGCCTCCCGCGCCGTTTCCGAGGCGGATTTGCGGGGCGGTGCGGGGGGATTGCTGTCCTCGGTGTCACGCATGATCGCTGACATACCGCAGCCCGCCCCTCCGGTCCAGAGACAGACGAAAAGGGGGTTGCACGCCTTACACTTTGCGTCTATCTCCCCGCCACCAACGGCGCTGCAGTAGCTCAGTGGTAGAGCACTCCCTTGGTAAGGGAGAGGTCGAGAGTTCAATCCTCTCTTGCAGCACCACCTTACCCCATTGAATTCAAAGAGTGATCCTGCCTATTTGGCACGGTGCGCTAACGTCGTTTGGCGATGACCGCAAAACGGCATCGTCGAGCCGACCGCTTTGCGGGCTGACAACGTTCGGCAGGCCTGCAGCGCAGCGCGCGGGGAAAAACAACCGCCCTTCAGCGCGCGCCGAAATGGCGGGTCGGGCAAAAAAATTGCCTGACAGACGCAGCTTTTTGCACGGGTCTGCCGGGGCAATGCGGGGGGCGACATGTCAGCATATCGCGCCATCGTGTCGTTTTCGGCCTGTATCATGACCGGTTTCGTGACCTAGGCTGTGCTCACCATCGGGGCGGTTACCGCACCCGATTCGAACCGGACACTTCAGGGAGAAAAGACAATGAAACGTTTTACGATGTCCGCCGCATTGGCGATGGCGGTCATGTCCGCCGGCAGCAGCATGGCGCTGGCGCAGGACTGCGGCTCAGTTGTCATCGCCAGCATGAACTGGCAGTCGGCCGAGGTTCTGGCCGCCGTTGACAAGTTCATTCTGGAAAACGGCTATGGCTGCTCGGCCGAAGTCATCGTTGGCGATACCGTGCCGACGCTGACCTCGATGATCGAAAAGGGCCAGCCCGATGTGGCACCCGAAGGCTGGGTCGATCTGTTGCCCGACGTGGTGAATGGTGGCATCAACGATGGCAAGATCGTCGCCACCGTGGACGCATTGTCCGACGGCGCTGTTCAGGGCTGGTTCATGCCGAAATACATCGCCGACGCCCACCCCGAGATCAAGACGATCGAGGATGCGCTGGCCCATCCGGAACTGTTCCCCGCACCCGAAGATCCCAGCAAGGGCGCGATCCACAATGGCCCGCAGGGTTGGGGTGGCACCGTGGTGACGGCGCAGTATTTCAAGGCTTACGGGGCCGAGGCAAAGGGCTTTGTGCTGGTCGATACCGGCTCGGCCGCCGGGCTGGATGGCTCTATCGCCAAGGCGTATGAGCGTCAGGAAGGCTGGGTCGGCTACTATTGGGAACCCACCAGCATCCTGGGCAAGTATGAAATGGTCCGGCTGGATTACGGCGTTGACTATGACGCAGCCGAATGGGCACGCTGTAACACCGTCGCCGACTGCGCCGACCCCAAGCCGAACGCATGGCCCAAAGACAGCGTGAAAACCCTGGTGACGACCGCGTTCGCCGATCGCGCCGGTGCCACCATGGACTATTTCAAAGCCCGGTCCTGGTCGAACGCCACGGTGAACAAGCTGTTGTCGTGGATGACCGACAATCAGGCCACCGGTGATGAGGCTGCTCTGTATTTCCTCAAGAACAATGAGGATCTGTGGATGGCCTGGGTTTCGCCGGAAGTGGCCGAAAAAGTCAAGGCGGCCTTGAACTGAGTTCACTAAAACCGTGGGGCGGCAGAGCGTTTCTGCCGCCCCAACATATAAAAAAACGGGGGACACATGGACTGGCTGACCACCTTTCCTCATATGGACGATGATCGCCTGCGGGCGTTGAAAAAGGCGATTGATGAAGGCTTTCGCGCTTTTACCCGCGCCTATGGGGATGCGATTGAGACGTTCTTCAGCCCGCTCTTGCAGTTCCTGATCTATTCCGAACGGGTGATGACCAAGACGCCCTGGCCGGTTATTCTGCTGGTGATCGGTGTCATCGCCTGGTTTGCCAGCCGCAACTGGAAGATCACCGCGGGGTCGATCCTGACGCTGCTGCTGATCGGCTATTTCGGCATGTGGGACGATACGATGAAGACGATCTCGATGATCTTCGTCTGCACGGTCCTGTCCATCGTGGTCGGTATTCCTGTCGGCATCGCCATGGCGAAATCGGCAGTCGCGCAGCGGATCATCAACCCGATCCTGGACGTGATGCAAACCATGCCCAGCTTTGTCTATCTGATCCCGGTGGTCATGCTGCTCGGGATCGGCAAGGTGCCGGGCCTGATCGCGGTGGTGATCTATGCCATTCCCCCCATCATCCGCCTGACCAATCTGGGCATCCGTCTGGTCGATGCCGACATGCTGGAGGCGGCTGATGCCTTCGGCTCCTCCGGCTGGCAAAAGCTGAAAAACGTGCAGATCCCGCTGGCGATGCCCACAATCATGGCCGGGATCAACCAGACCATCATGATGGCGCTGGCGATGGTTGTCATCGCGTCAATGATCGGGGTGCAGGGGTTGGGTCAGCCGGTGCTGAAGGCGATTTCCAACCAGTATTTCACGCTGGGCATGTTCAACGGCCTGGCCATCGTCGGCGTCGCGATCATCTTTGACCGCGTCAGTCAGGCATTTGGCAAGCGGCTGCAAAAGCATCTGGAGGTGGTCCATGGCTGAGGGCATAACCGCAAGCGGGATTGAGATCCGTAATCTTTACAAGATCTTCGGTTCAAACCCGCAGGCCCACATCGACGCCGTCCGCGCCGGTATGAGCAAGGAAGAGCTGAACGAGCGGCACCACCACGTCCTGGGCCTGCGCGACATCAACATCTCTATGACGGCCGGGTCGATCCAGGTCATCATGGGGCTGTCAGGGTCGGGCAAATCCACCCTGATCCGCCATATCAACCGGCTGATCGACCCCACCGCCGGTGAGGTGCTGGTGGAAGGCGTCGATGTCGTCAAGATGGATCAGTCCACCTTGCGCCAGTTCCGCCGCCATGAGACCGCGATGGTGTTCCAGAAATTCGCGCTTTTGCCTAACCGCAATGTGCTGGAAAACACCGTCTACGGGCTGGAGGTGCAGGGCATTCCGCGCGCCCAGCAGGTTGAAACCGCGATGCGCTGGATCGAGAGGGTCGGGCTGAAAGGCTTTGAAGACCGCTATCCCAACCAGTTGTCCGGCGGCATGCAGCAGCGCGTCGGGCTGGCCCGCGCGCTGACCAATGACGCCCCGATCCTTTTGATGGATGAGGCGTTCTCGGCGCTGGATCCGCTGATCCGCATGGATATGCAAGGCATCCTGCTGGACCTGCAAAAGGAAATCCGCAAGACCGTTGTCTTCATCACCCATGATCTGGATGAGGCGCTGCGCCTGGGCGACCGCATCGCCATTCTGCGCGATGGCGAGGTGGTGCAGCAGGGCACGGGCCAAGAAATAGTGCTGCAACCGGCTGACGACTACATTTCGCGCTTTGTCCGCGAGGTCAATCGCGGGCGGGTCATCCAGGTTGAGACGATCATGCAGCGTGGCGAGGACGGCGGTAGCTTCAGCGTGCCTGCCGGCACGACGCTGGAAGGGGCGATGGACCTGATGAACCGCGCCTCTGCCAGTATTGCGCGCGTTGACGATGCAGGCGGCCGACCACTGGGCAGCATCAAACTATCGGCGTTGATCGCGGCGGTCGTCACCCCTGTGGGCGAAAACGCAGGCTGATGCCCGCGCGGTGCCCCTACCGCACCAGCAGCAGGGGCACCTTGCACGACCGGATCATTTCAGTGGTCGTCGATCCGATGACGAAACTGCGGATACGTGAATGGCCGTAGGCACCCATCACCACCATGTCGGCCTTGGTGTCTTCGACCTGTCGGGCCAGGGCTGTTTCAGGCTCACCGGGTAGGATCGCGGTGTCTGCAGCGATCCCCGCGCTGCGCAGGCTGGCGCAGGCAGCGGTCAGGGCGTGCTGCACTGTGGTTGTGGCCGTGCCCACGGTGACCAACTGCACATCTAACCCCTGAAACAGCGGATTTCCGGCAATATGTCCGACAGCCTTTGTTGACGACGGGCCACCATCAAAGGCGACCAGAATTTTCTGGATCGGATGAAAAGCCCGCGCCGCGACCAGCACCGGTTTGTGGCTGGCGCGCACGATCCGTTCCAGGTTTGACCCCAGATGGCCGCGGGCAAAATCTGCCGCCTCGCCACGCTTGCCGATCACGATCAGATCGGCAGCACCTTCCATCTCGGCCAGACTGTCCATGATGTCACCATGGCGCAGGCGTGAGGCGGCTTCAGTGACGCCGTGGCGCGTCAGGATAGCATGGGCATCATCCAGTATTGCCCGGCCGCGCCGCGCAATCAGCTTTGATCGCTGCGCATCCAGATCGGCCAGCTCTTCCATCAATGCAGACCGTTCGCCCAGACGGATGGCCCCCGACAGATCCTGCCTGTCCGCGCCGTCACGACGGCCAAAAACATGCAGCAGTTCGACCGCAGCACCTGTGCGCGCTGCCACCCAGGCGGCATGGTCGCAAACGCTGGCTGAATAGACCGAGCCATCAACCAGCGCGATGATTTTCTGTGTCATGATCGTCCCCCTCAATGCGCCAGCAGCTTGTCTTCAGCGCCCGGCTTGTCATGGATGGCCAGTTTGTCAACGATGGTTTCCGAGGCGGCATTCATGCCGATAACCTGAACCTCGGCCCCGTCACGGCGGAACTTCAGCACCGCCATATCCAGCGCCTGCACCGATGAGATGTCCCAGATATGCGCTGCAGAAACGTCGATCACCACCCGCTCCAGCGCCTCTTTGAAATCAAAGGCGGCCATGAAATCCTCAACCGAGGCATAGAACAACTGGCCCTCGACCCGGTAGGTGCGCATCCGGCCGTCCGGGCTGAGTGTGCTGGTCACCGCGAACAGTTGCGCAATCTTTGCGGCAAAGAAGATGCCCGACAGCAACACGCCGATCAGCACCCCGATCGCCAGATTATGCGTCCAGACCACAGCGACAACGGTAGAGATCATCACGATGGACGATGATTTCGGATGCGTCCACAGCGCCTTGACCGACGACCACGAAAAGGTGCCGACACTGACCATGATCATGATCGCCACCAGCGCGGGCATCGGGATCTGGCTGACCCAGTCGCCCAAGGCAACGCAGAAGACCAACAGCATCACCCCGGCAAAAGCGCAAGACAGCCGCCCGCGCCCACCGGACTTCACGTTGATCATGCTTTGCCCGATCATCGCACAGCCCGCCATGCCGCCAATGAAACCGGTCGCGGTATTGGCCAGGCCCTGGCCGATACATTCCTGATTGCGGTCGGATTTCGTGTCGGTCAGATCATCGACCAAGGTCTGCGTCATCAGGCTTTCCAACAGCCCCACCACCGCCACGGCCAGGGCATAGGGAAAGATGATCTGCAACGTCTGCAGGGTCAGCGGCACGTCGGGCAACAGGAACACCGGCAATGTGTCAGGCAGCGCGCCCATGTCACCCACGGTGCGCACATCCCAGCCGAAGGCCAGCGTCAGTGTGGTCAGCACCACGATGGTCACCAATGGCGACGGCACCGCCCGGGTGACATAGGGGAAAATGTAGATGATCGCCAATCCTGCAGCCACCAGCGCATAGGTCAGCCCTGTCACCTTTGACGGATCCAGTTCCGGCACCTGCGCCAGAAAGATCAGGATTGCCAGCGCATTGACGAACCCGGTCATCACAGATTTCGATACATAGCGCATGACAAACCCCAGCTTTGCCAGACCCATGCCGATTTGCAACAACCCCGCCAGCACCGTTGTCGCCAACAGGTATTGCAGCCCGTGGTCCTTGACCAAGGTCACCATCAACACCGCTGTCGCAGCCGTAGCAGCCGAGATCATTCCCGGTCGCCCGCCCGCGATAGCGGTGATCACGGCGATGGAAAAGCTGGCATAAAGGCCAACTTTCGGGTCCACCCCGGCAATGATGGAAAAGGCAATGGCTTCGGGGATCAGGGCCAGCGCCACGACCAGACCCGACAGCAGGTCTGGCTTGATATTGCCGAACCACTGGTTGCGATAGGCGTCGATTGAAATCATGTGAAATCCGTTCCAGACCGACCCGACCGTTTCGGTCGCATCGATGGCTGCTGAGGGTCTGTTTGACGGTTGTCCGGCGGATCGGCGGCCGGAAGAGCCAGCCGGGAATCGCACCCGGCTCCATGTTTGCTGCGGTGCCTTTAGCGCCATTGCGGCCAAAAGCCAACCGGCAAACCTGCGGCCACGCTTCCGTCAAAGGGCGGGTCGCCCGGGCAGCGCGGGTCAGTCTGCCGCCATTGGCAAATGCGGAAGGATGACCGGCAAGTGCTGGCGCGATAGCAGGATTTCCGGCTCTATCTGCCAGTTCTCTTGCAGGCACTGTGCGGTCAGGGCCTGCGCTGGGGGGCCATCTGCGAAAATCCGGCCCTGCGCCAGCACGATGATCCGGTCGCAGAACCGGGCAGCCAGCGTCAGGTCGTGCAGCGCCAGTATGACCGGGATGCCGCTGGCCGCGGCGTGGTTACGCAGAGCGTGCATCACCTCCAACTGGTGGTGCAGATCCAGCGCCGAGGTCGGCTCATCCAGCACCAAAAGCTGCGGTTGGCGGAACAATCGTTGCGCGATCAGGACGCGCTGCTGCTGGCCGCCCGACAGGTCGATCATCGCCCGGTCGGCCAGCGCTGCCAGCCCCATGTCAGCCAACAGGGCCTCTGCCTCGGTCAGAATGACGGCGGGAATGCGCAGACCCAGCACCTCACGCCGCCCCAAGAGAATGCAATCCATGACCGACAGGGATGAGCGGACGGCAAAGCCCTGCGGCAGATAGCCGATCTTTTGGCGGCCCAGCGCTGCACCGCCTTTGGTGATGGGCGCAGGGGTCGCGCCCAGCCCGGCGATGGATTCCAGAACCGTGCTTTTTCCCGCGCCATTCGGGCCGATGACGCCGATCAGCATGCCGCACGCCAAGGACAGACGGCAGGGCGTCAGGATCTCCGTCTGGCCACGCCGCAGGGTCGGAATGTCTATGTCGATCATGCTCAGATCCCCTTGTGCCGCAGGATGACGACGATCAGCATCGGAATTCCGGCAACGGCGGTGATGATGCCCACGGGAATCGCGGCCCCTTGCGACATCAGCTTGCCCACCACCGATGCCGCGATCAGGATTGTGGCACCCGACAGCGCGGCCACAGGCAAGGCCAGCCGGTGATCCTCGCCCACCAAGGACCGCGCAACATGCGGCGCGATCAGCCCGACAAATCCGATGGTGCCGGTAAAGCTGACCGCCGCCGCAGTCAGGGCGGCGGTGACCAGAAAGGCGCGGCTGCGCAGGGCATGCACATTCAGGCCCAGACTGGCGGCATTCGCCTCGCCCAGCCGTAACGCGGTCAGCGCCCAGATGTCGCGGGCAATGATCGGCAAACATAGCAGCAGGATCAGACCCGAGACCTGCACCGACACCCAATTGGCCTTGAGCAAAGAGCCGAACAGCCAAAAGACGATCTGCTGCAACACCTCGGGCGAAGCCATGAATTGCATCAGCGATTGCAGCGATTGGAAAAAGAACATCACCGCAATGCCCGCCAGCACCAGAATTTCCGGCTGGGTGCCCTTGAACCGCGCGACCAGCCAGATCAGGCCGGTCGCCAGCAGCGTTGCGGCAAAGGCGCAGGCCGGGGTCAGCAGCCATTGCGGCACCGGCAACACCAGATAAGACGAGCCCAGAATGGACAACGCCGCCCCGAACCCCGCCGCAGCGGAAAACCCCAGCGTGAAGGGTGAGGCCAAGGGGTTGGCCAGGATGGTCTGCATCAACAGCCCCGCAAGGCCCAACGAGAACCCCACGATCAGCCCCATCACCAGTTGCGGCAGCCGGATCTGCCACAGGATCGTCGCGGCGGCGCGATCCGCGCCATTGGGGCCAGCCAGAAATGTTTGCCAGATCTGGATGGGCGACATGCCCGAAGGGCCGGTCATCAGATCGGCCAAGGCCAGCAGGCACAGGACCAGAGCGGCGGCCAGAAACGCCGCTCTTCGCCGTGACGCCCGTATCTGCCACCGTGTCGCGGCAGAAACCGGGGCGGTGGCGGTCATTTCAGTTTGGTCACGAACAGGCCGTCAGCCGCGATCGGCATGAAGGTCTGGTAATACTCGGCCAGCTCTGCCGCCGGATCGACATCGGCAAAAGCCTCAGGGTACAGCGCCTTGGCGATGGCGCGGGCGTAGACGAAATCCGAAAGCGTGCGGTTGCCGCCGTGATAGATGCCGTAGACCTCTTTGGTCTTGACCGCGGGCAGATCGGCCCAACCTGCGCGGGTGGCATAGGCTGCGATCTTTTGCTGCGCCAGCGCATCGGTGGCGCCAAAGCCCAGCAGCACCGCCTCCGGCCTGTTCAGCCATTCCGACCCGGCCAGCAAGATCACGTCAGGCTGCTGGGCGATCACATATTCGGGGCTGAGCGGGCCCCAGTTTTCAATCTGCCCCTTGGCGATATTGTCGCCGCCGACCAGATCAATCACGCCCGCCCACATGCCGTTGCCATAGGTGTTGCCCACTTCGGACGGGCCCTTTTGCGCCAGTTCGACATAGATCTTGCGGTGTGACGGGCCGGCCTTGGCGACGCGCGCCATGGTGTCCCTGGTCTTGGCCTCATACATCACCGCCAAAGCTTCGGCACGTTCCGGCTGCCCCATCACCGCGCCCAGAATGCGGGTGGACAGCAGGTGTTTCTCCAGCGTCTGCGCGTTGTAGTCGATGGCGACAATCTTGATACCGGCGGCTTCGATCTGCTTGACGCCCGGCTCCCCCAGGGCGGCGGTCTGCCAGGGCGACAGGATCGCCACCTGGGGGTTTGACGCAATCAGCGCCTCGACCGAAAAGCTGTTGTCATCAGCATTGCCGAAGTCCGGCAAGGTTTCCAGTTGCGGGAATTTGGCTGTATAGACCTGCCACTGACCGGGGCGCCAATCGGCCCAAGGTCCGCGCGATATCGAGACCAGCTTGTCGATGCCTTCGGCGCCGGTCACGGCCAGATAGTCTTCGTAATAGAACCCCAGCGCCACGCGCGACGGCACGCCGTCCAGCGTCACGCTACGCCCTTCGATATCAGTCAGGATGATTTCCGCCACTGCCGGAGCGCCGAGGGAAAGGGCAAGCACAGAGGCGGCAAGGCCGCGGATCATGGTTTTCATGGGATGTCCTAAGGTTTCGGGGCCCTGCCCCGGTGTGAAGATGGCGATTACGTCAGGACTGGACGTGCGGTGGCCCGCGACTGGGCGGCAGGCGAACGGATGGACGGCTAAGGGTGCTGTGCGCGCGATTGTCGCCCCCCAGGCAAAGGATCAGGCGGGTTTGGCGTGCCGCCGCCGGTGCAACCCGGCCGGGTAGCGGGGCCCCGGAATGCAGGATGCACGCCGGACAGCCAGTGTCTTTGCTGGGCTGGTCTGGCGTTGCCGATCCGCAAAGATCGACCAACAACTGCGCCTGAAAGACAGCCGCCGCCACCGATCCCGCTGATCTATGGCCTGACGGCAGCGCAAGCCCCAGCACAAGAAGCAGCATCAGGACGGGACGGATCATGGCCCCTCACGCCCCAAATCGGGCAAATCGGGGTCTGGGTGGGAACATGGGCACAACCATGGTCCTATGCGGACCAGCGCTGCATCAGCGAAACGGGGCATGGGAATTACCTTTGGCACAGGGCGGCGATCACCGCCCGTTCTTGATCCGGAGGAAAGCCGTGATCAGACCAAAGGCGGTGCGCGCATCCCCAATGCAGGGTCAAGCACAGCCCGCACAGCGCGGTTTTCGCGCGGGGCGACTACACTTGCGACAAAGATCAGTTCGGCAGATCGGACGGACAGCAACGATGGGGGAACCGTCGCGGGGCCAACTATCTGGCAAGCCGGGCAATCGGGGTGTCCGACCCGGCCGGGCGACCCGGGCTCTGCGCACAGATCGGCGATATCACCGCCTGCCAGCACATAGGCCGCGCGGGCCATGTCATCGGTGTTCGGCATGCGATGCGCAAAACCGGTCATCACCAATGCGGTGGCCAGAACAAGCAGCAGGCTGGCCCGTGCCAGACAGTAGCGCATGAAACCGATCATGACGGAACCATGTCCAAAACTGCCGCAAAAGACAATGGACAGATGGCAGGTCCAACGGGACTGCCCTTTGCAACGCGCCAAAACCCGACCTGTCCAGCCCGGCCAGATTTTGCCCCCCAGAATGGCAGATCATTGACCGGAATATGCAGAATAGGGGCGACTGGCCCGCCCAGAGCGCCGCCAAGCGCCCAAGGGTGCGGCAATGCACCGCATCACATCGGACCAGAACCAAAGCCGGATCGGCACGCCGCTTTGGTTGCTCACTGCTCTTTCAACACAAACAGAGGCAGGGTTGCGCTGAAACTGCCGGTGATCTGCTTGGTCCGTGAGGCATCAACCTCTCCGCTGGACAGTGGCTCGGCATAGCCGGCGGTTGCGTTGAAATTGCCCTCAACGAACACCCCTTCATCGCTTTTCTTCAGCGTCGTCAGAGAGAGGGAGATCTTGTCCGCCTCATTCGCCAACCAACCGGATTTCCAGCCATCCTCCAGAAACATCACAGACGCATTCAGCGGGATCATTTGGTCTGCGACGGACATGACATCGAAAGTAAACAAGAGTGAATCATCAACCGCTTTGAGACTCTGTTCAGTGGGTTGACCCCATAGGCTGAACGACTGCAAATTGGCTATGGCTATCGTCAAACCAAAGGTTTGGCTGGTGTTGTCTTGCGATGTCAGAAACCAGGTGCGCTCTTTGCCATCAATGTTGGCGTCTATAGTGCCAAAAACATCCTGAGCCAAAGAAACAGTCGGCACCAGGGAAACTGCAGCGGCAAAGGCGGCATTGCGAAATATCGAAAATGACATCGGGGCTCCTATCGGGAAATCCATATTCTGGTTCAGGCATTCGGCCTTTCCAACCACCTTTGGACGGATGCACGGCCTGTAAAGTTCAGCTGGCTTATGCGGTCGTGAAAGCCTTGGCAGGTTATGCCCGCAACGGCGGATCGTCAACAACCGCAGGCGCTATAACAGCCAAGGGCGCTATGTGGACCTGGCCGCGCCGCTAAAAGCTGCGATGGGGTCGCGGCATCACAGTCCGGCTGGGGATTACAGGTTTATATGCCCGTTGTAGATTCAATCCAAGTTTGGGGTGAGCATACTTTAATTGCATCTGTCACTTTTAAATCTTGACGGTCCTTTTGAATCCCACCAGATCGACACAGGAAAACCGCGCCCGGCTGCTGCCGTTCGGGCATCTTGTAATGCAGCGCCTGCCCCAGAGGGGCGCTATTCTGGATCCCCTTGCCGATTGCCCGTGCCATCCATCCACCAGCAAATAACTTTGCCTTCGGCGCGAAGCCGATCATTATCCGCCGGGGCTGAATGGCCAAGGGATCGGTAGCAGGCGACACCGGCAATCATCAGATCACCATAGATGCCGTGGCCCAGACGGGCCGAAATCACCTTGTCGATCAGATAGGGGCTTAACTCTTCGGGGCGGGCGCAGGCGGGATCGGCGATGATCTCGGCCAGACGCAGGCGCTTGGCGTCATCGGCGGCCATAATCGCGGCGACATCGGCGCGAAACGCGGCTTCAGTCGCGATATAGCCCTCCAGCGCAGGCAGCGTTCTGGTGGCCGCTTTCTTCAGCTTCAGATGCCCACCATGGTAAAGCGCCTTCAGCACGCGCGCGCCGATGGGCGAGATCAGCTGCACCGGCGCGTCATGGAAGGCCAGCTCCTTATCGTCGGCCGACAGGGTCAGCGTTGCCGGGCGGCCGTCCTGCACCGCCCGGCGCAGCGCCGTCAGAGCCGCGGTGCGGTGGATGTTGGGGATCAGATCAATGATCGACAAGGCCGGCTTCATGCGCGCCCGGATGTCCCACAGCATGGTTCTGGCCCCATTTTTCCGACGCGGACGTACCCGCATAAGGCGTCGTCATAGCGTCGCAGGGGGTGACCGTCCACCCGGACAACCGACGGACAAATGCATCAGGCGTGAAAACCGGGCTGCTTTGGCGTCAGGCGGACCCATGGTTTTGGTCGGGATCGCCAAAGCCATGGGGGACACCGCGGCCGTCACCAGCAGGCAGACCTGCGTCTTGCAGCAAATCCTGGGCCATCGCGTCGGCATTCGATCCGGCGTTCCAGATATGGTGCCAGATCTCGCGAACTGCCGGGGCGATCCGCGGCTCGGTCACGGCGCGGGCAGTGTGCAGCCAGATCGCCAGACCGTCGCTGCTGTCATACTCACGCTGTTTGCGCAGGGCATCGATCCTGGTCTGCGCAGCAGAGGCGAACCGGGTCACCGCCGCAGGCGTCCAGGTCGTCAGATCATGCAGGTTCTGCCCGTTCGCCAGATAAGAGCCCGCCCAGAACTGCGCCGCGGCAGCGTGGCT
>JBATPI010000104.1:0-3188 GCA_049291415.1 Paracoccaceae bacterium
CGCACGCAGCGCTTGGGTGCGGGGCCGCGTGGCCACCCGCGCCGCGCTGTCAGCGATCGGTGGGCCGCGGTCGGATGCCTTGCCGGTCATCCTGTCGCTGGGCCTGGGCCTGTCAGTGCTGGCCGCCGTGGGCCAGATTGACTGGAACATGCGCCGCGCCATAGCCACAGACCTGCCCGACCGCGCGCCTGCGTTCTTTTTCGTCGATATCCAACCCGACCAGATCGACCCGTTTCTGGCCATGATGCAATCAAACCCCGCCGTGACGGAAACCGAAAGCGCGCCGATGCTGCGCGGCATCATCACCCAGATCAACGGCCGCCCGGCGCGCGAGGTGGCGGGCGATCACTGGGTGGTGCGCGGCGACCGCGGCCTGACCTATTCGGCCAGCCCGCCGGCTGGCACAAAGATCACCGCCGGCAGCTGGTGGCCTGCCGATTACACTGGCCCCCCGCAGATCAGCTTTGCCGCAGAAGAGGCCGCCGAGATGGGTCTGCATGTCGGTGACATGATTACCGTCAACA
The DNA here is from genome assembly GCA_049291415.1 of Paracoccaceae bacterium. Classification (GTDB taxonomy): domain Bacteria; phylum Pseudomonadota; class Alphaproteobacteria; order Rhodobacterales; family Rhodobacteraceae; genus Pseudogemmobacter. The sequence continues at coordinate 525 of JBATPI010000104.1, forward strand.
TCCTGGGCCGCGACATCACCGCCGAAATCACTTCGTTCCGTGAGGTGGATTTTTCCAATGCCGGAATGGGGTTCGTGTTGACGCTGAACCCTGCAGCATTGGCGGGCGCGCCCCATACCCACATCGCCACCGTCTACGCCCCCGCATCGGCCGAGGCCGCCATCCTGAAAGACGTCACCAAAACCTGGCCCAACATCACCGCCATCCGCGTGCGCGAAGCGGTTGATCGCGTGACCGAGGCCCTGACGGCCATCGCCACCGCCACCGCTTGGGCGGCGGCAGGCACGTTGATCACCGGCTTTGTGGTGCTGATCGGCGCGGCGGCGGCGGGGGAACGGGCGCGGGTCTATGAGGCGGCGCTGTTGAAAACCCTGGGCGCCACGCGGGCGCGGGTTTTGGCCAGCTTTGCCCTGCGCTCAGCCCTGTTGGGTGCGGCGGCGGGGCTGGTAGCGGTGGCTGCTGGCGGCACCGCAGGCTGGGCCGTGATGCGGTTCGTGATGCAAAGCACCTATGTGTTTGAGCCGATCTCGGCCTTGGCCATCATCATCGGCGGGGTGCTGGCCACGCTGATCGCCGGGCTGGCCTTTGCCGCACGGCCTTTGTCGGTGCGGCCTGCACAGGTGCTGCGGGCACAGGACTAAACGTCGTCAAAGAACCCCGGACCGGCGTTGGCAAGCAATTCAGCCGCCAACGCTTGCCCGATCTGCGCGCCGTCACGGGCGGGGCCGCGCCGCTCACCCTTGATCGCGGCACTGCCGTCGGGGCGCAGGATTTCGCCCCGCAGCCAGAGCTGATCGCCGTCCAACAACGCCAGCCCGGCAATGGGGGTCTCACACGACCCATCCAGCCGCGCCAGAAACGCGCGTTCCGCGGCCAGTCGCACGCCGGTCGGCCCGTGATGGATCGCCGCCAGCAGCCCTGCCACCCGTGCGTCATCCGCCCGCCGCTCCACCCCGATCGCCCCTTGCGCCACCGCAGGCAGCATATCCTCGGGTGCCAGAGCCGATCGCGCCACATGTGCCATGCCCAGCCGGGTCAACCCGGCAATCGCCAGAAACGTCGCATCCGCCACGCCATCGGCCAGCTTCTTCATCCGCGTCTGGACGTTGCCCCGAAACTCTACCAATCGCAGATCCGGCCGCCGCAACGCCAGTTGCGCCCGCCTGCGCAACGAAGAAGACCCCACCACCGCCCCCTGCGGCAGGTCCGCCAAGGACGCGAAATGCGGGCTGACAAACCCATCACGCACATCGGCGCGCTCCAGATAGCAGTCCAACAGCAGCCCGTCAGGCTGCAGCGTCGGCATGTCCTTCATTGAATGCACCGCAATGTCGATGCCGCCATCCAAGAGCGCCTCTTCGATCTCGCGCGTGAACAGGCCCTTGCCGCCGATCTCGCGCAACGCCTTGTCCTGAATGACATCGCCAGTGACCTTTATCACCACCACCTCAAAGGCATCCTCGGGCAAGGCAAATGCCGCCATCAGACACCGCCGCACCTCATGCGCCTGCCACAGCGCCAACAGGCTGCCACGGGTGCCGATCTTCAGGGGGTGCGCGGGGTTGGGCAAATCATGTGTCATGCGCCCTTCCTACCCGCGTCGGATGCGCCGTTCAACGCCCTCGTGCCCGACCCGGCTTGACATGCCGCCGCAGGCGGGCAAGGCAGGGGCAAACCGGAGGCCATCATGACCAAAACCATCCTGCGTGCCCTTGCTGGCGAAACCCTGCCCACCCCGCCGATCTGGATGATGCGCCAGGCAGGCCGCTACCTGCCCGAATACCGCGCCACCCGCGCGCAGGCCGGTGATTTCCTGAAACTCTGCTACAACCCCGAATTGGCCGCCGAAGTCACCCTGCAACCGATCCGCCGCTTTGGCTTCGATGCCGCCATCCTTTTCGCCGACATCCTCTTGCTGCCCCAGGCTCTGGGCGCAAAACTGTGGTTCGTCGAAGGCGAAGGCCCCCGCATGGCAACCACCACCACAATGGACCAGATCCGCGCCCTGCGCCCGACCGAGGCTATCCACGACACCCTCTCCCCCATCTATGAAACCGTCCGTATTCTGGCCCGCGAACTGCCGCGCGACACCACCCTGATCGGCTTTGCCGGCGCCCCGTGGACAGTGGCCACCTACATGATCGCCGGCCAAGGCTCCAAAGACCAAGCCGCCGCCCATGCCTTCAAAAACACCGACCGCGCCGCCTTTTCCGCCCTTATTGATAAAATCACCGAGGCGACCATCGAATACCTCTCCGCCCAGGTTCAGGCCGGGGCCGAGGTCATCAAGCTGTTCGACTCTTGGGCAGGCTCCCTCAAAGGCGCCGATTTCACCGATTTCGCCGTAAAACCCACCGCCCAGATCATCGCATCCCTCAAAGTCCGCCACCCGAGGCTTCCCGTCATCGCCTTCCCGCGCGAGGCTGGCCCCGGCTACATCGGTTTCGCACACGCCACCGGAGCCGATTGCGTCGCCATCGACAATTCCGTCTCCCCCGAATGGGCGGCCGAGAACGTGCAAAAAGACGGCTGCGTCCAAGGCAACCTCGCCCCCCAACATATGGTGACCGGAGGCGAAGCCCTCATCGCCGCCACCCGCCATGTGGTCAAAGCGTTCTCCGGCGGGCCGCATATTTTCAACTTGGGCCACGGGATCACGCCGGA
>JBATPI010000105.1:0-6237 GCA_049291415.1 Paracoccaceae bacterium
CGGCAGCAGCGCCTGATATTTGCGGTCGCGCGCGCCCTTGGCGCTGCCCCCGGCCGAGTCGCCCTCAACGATGAAAATCTCGGTGCCGCGGCGATCGGTGGCCGAGCAATCGACCAGCTTGCCCGGCAGGCGCAGCTTTTTCGTCGCGGTCTTGCGCTGGGTTTCCTTTTCAGCCCGGCGTTTCAGCCGTTCTTCGGCGCGCAGCACCAGAAAGTCCAGGATGGCGCCCGCCGACTTCGGATCGGTCGCCAACCAAGTGTCGAAATGGTCGCGCACGGCGTTTTCCACCCATTTCGCGGCCTCTTCAGTGGACAGCCGGTCCTTGGTCTGGCCGACAAAGGACGGCTCACGGATAAAGACCGAGATCAGCGCGCAGCCGCCGGTCAGCATGTCATCACGGGTGATATTCTCGGCCTTGCGGTTCTTCACCCGTTCACCATAGGCGCGGATGCCCTTCAGGATCGCGGCCCAAAAGCCGGTCTCATGCGTGCCGCCTTCGGGGGTGGGGACGGTGTTGCAATAAGATTGCAGGAAACCGTCGCGCATCGGCGTCCAGTTGATCGCCCATTCGACCGAGCCGGGAATGCCGAATTTTTCCTGAAACGAGACTTTGCCGGCAAAGGGCGCGTCGGCGTAGGTGGTGGCCTGCTCCAGCGTGTCAGTCAGGAATTGCGCCAGACCGCCGGGGTAGTGGAAGGTGGCCTCCATCGGCGTGTCGCCATCGGCCACCGCCGATTTCCAGCGGATTTCAACGCCTGAGAACAGATAGGCTTTTGAGCGGACCATCTTATACAGGCGTGAGGGTTTCAGGGTTTGATGGCCGAAGATCTCGGCATCGGGGTGAAAGGTAAAGGCGGTGCCACGGCGGTTGGGGGCGGGGCCGACCTTCTCAATCGGGCCGCGCGGCAGGCCGCGGGAGAATTCCTGAACGTAAAGTTCACGATTGCGGGCGACCTCAACCCGGACATGGTCGGACAGGGCGTTGACCACGGATGAGCCGACGCCGTTCAACCCGCCCGAGGTGGAATAGGAATCAGACGAGAATTTCCCACCCGCGTGCAGCGTGCAAAGGATCACCTCCAGCGCGGATTTGGTGGGGAATTTCGGGTGCGGATCCACCGGGATGCCGCGGCCATTGTCGCGCACGGTGACCGAGTGGTCGGCATGCACCTCAACCTCAATCCGGTTGGCGTGACCGGCGACGGCCTCATCCATGGCATTGTCCAGAATCTCGGCGACCATGTGGTGCAGTGCGCGCTCATCCGTGCCACCGATATACATGCCGGGGCGGCGGCGAACGGCCTCCATCCCCTCAAGCACCTCGATTGACGAGGCATCATAGGTCTGGCCGGAGCCGGAGAGGAGGTCGTTTGCCATTATGCTGCTCTGTATTATGGGGCGCTGGCATTAGACCACTTCAGCGGGGGCGGGCGCAAGATGTTGTGGCATGTCGGCCCCCTGCCGCTGCCGAATGGTTTTGGGTCGCTGCAAGGCATCGATGGCGGGCGGGCGGCTGTCCGCGCAGATCATGCGGCAGGGGCAGGAAACGCCCGCAGGAATGCGGTATTCTACTTGCGTTGTGGCAGAGATTAACGCGAAGAATGGGAATGACGGACGCCAAGTTCACCCCACCGACCGCCACTCTGGCTGATCGCGACCATCGGGCCGAGATTGTCGAGCGGCTTTATGACGTGGCACTGGACCCGATCCGGCTGGAAGATCTGCTGACTGTCTGGGAAGACAGCGTGGCCCCCCTGCGCAGTGGTCCGGTTGAGGGGGCCGTCGCCCTGGAAGACCCCGAGATAGAGGCGCATATGCAGCGCGCCCGGATATTTCTGGACCGCTATGAGACCAGCGCCGAAGGGGCGGCCTACCGTTCGGTTCTGGACGATATTCCGCGCTCGGCGGCGTTTCTGGCCGATGGTGGGGCAGTGATCGCCGAATGCAACCGCCCGGCCAGCGTGGCCTTTGGCATTGCTGCGCGCGGCCCGTTCTCGGCGCTGCCTTTCGTGGCGGAAGACCGCGATCTGTTGGCCGGGGTGATTCGCAAAGTGGCTTCGGGGCGGGCCGAAAAGGTGGTGACTCTGCGCATCCGGTCCACCATTACCGGCAGCCCGGTGATCGTGCGCGTGGCCCGTGTTGAAGGGGACAGCGCCCGCCCGCTGGCCTTGGTGATGTCAACCGAACTGGTCTGGCCCGAGGGGTTTGAGGCGACGGTGCAAGAGGCCTTTGGCCTGACCCCCGCCGAGGTGGACATCGTGCGCGGCATCACTCTCGGCCTGCCGGTCAAGGACATCGCCGAGGCGCGGGGCCGCTCGACCGATACGGTGCGCACGCAGCTACGCAGCATCCTGTCCAAGACCGAAACCCACAGCCAGTCCGAACTGGTCCGCGTGGTGCTGGGCCTGATGGATGTGGCGATGATTGGCGCATCACAGGCCGCGCCGCTGCCGACCGGGGCAGGGCAGCTAGAGCCGCGCCCTTTGCACTGGATCCGCCTGGGCGACGGCCGGCGGCTGACCTGGATCGAATTTGGCCACCCAAAGGGGCAGCCCGTCCTTTATATGCATCTGGATTACGGGCTGATCCGCTGGCCCGCCGCCGCCGAGCGTCACGCACTGCAGCGCAAGCTGCGTGTGATCGTGCCGGTGCGTGCAGGCTATGGCACCACCGATCTGCATGCCAAGGGCAGTGATCATCTGGACGAGGTGGTGCGCGACTACGGCGCGGTGATGGACCATCTGGGCGTGCGCGGGGCCATCGCCCTGCCGTTGGGCGCAGACCTGCGCTATGCGATGACGCTGGCGACCCAGCGCCCCGATCTGGTTGCCGGGATTGTCGGCTGTGCCTGCCAGTTGCCGTTGCGCAGTGCCGTGCAATACGAACGCATGGACAAATGGCAGCGCTTTATCCTGGCCAATGCCCGCTATGCGCCCCGGGTGCTGCCGTTTCTGGTGCATGCCGGGTTCAGCCTGGCCCGGCGTCTGGGCAAGGAAGCGTTCTTTTCGCAGGTCAACGGGGGCAGTGCGGCCGATATGGCGGCCTTTGCCCGACCGGAGGTGCGCGAAGCGATGATGACCGGATCAGACGTCTGCCTGACGCGCAAATTCAGCGCACATGAGGCGTTCACCCGCGAATGCATCGGCTCGGAAAAGGATTGGTCCGATGCGGTGCGCGCCTGCACTGTGCCGGTGATCCTGTTGCAGGGCGACCAGGATCCGCAATCGCCGGTGCAGACAATTGTTGAGTTGATGGCGGATTACCCGCATCTGGACGTGCGCTTTGTGCCGCAGACCGGACAGATGCTGTTCTTTGCCGAATGGCAATTGGCGCTGGACGAGGTTGAAGCAATGTCCGACCGGGTGGTGCCGATGGGTCAGGAAAACCTTACCTGAGCGGCAGATCGGCACCTTTTACCGCAAATGGGGTATGCGGATGTCCCGCAGCTTTGTTAACATTAGGTCAGTCGCGGGCCATTTGGCGATAGCAGGTCTTTTTATCTGAACTTTGAGTTTGAAGCGGGGCGCAGGTCACAACCTGTTGCCCCGCATTTTCATCTCTCCCCCCTGATCTGGTCGAAAATCCGTGTCCTGGCCATGGGATTTGACGCGGATCAAGGACAAGGCGGCCCACTTCTGACATAGCGCTTCTCGCACCTGGAACCGGGAGAGACCGAATGGACGATCAAACGCCGAATGGCCAAGACACCGTGACCCTGACGCAAAAGCCGCGCGCGCGTGGTAAGGGGCCTGCGGCAAAGTCAGCATCGGTCGGTCCGACAGGGCAGACCAAAGCGGTTGAGCGCGCGAAAGACCGGGCCCGGTCCAAGGCGAAAATCGCCGCTGAGATTGATACATCGGCCATCCGCGACGTCTTTGAAAACGGCCGCTACCCCTATTCTCGGCCCATGGGCCGCCAGATTTATGAGACGGAAAAGGCGCAGTTGCAGGCAGAGCTGCTGAAAGTGCAGATCTGGGCGCAAGAGACCGGGCAAAAGTTCGTCATCTTGATGGAAGGCCGCGACGCCGCTGGCAAGGGCGGCACGATCAAGCGGTTCATGGAGCATCTGAACCCCCGCTATGCACGGGTCTGCGCGCTGTCCAAACCGTCGGATGTGGAAACTGGCCAATGGTTCTTTCAACGCTATATTGCGCATCTGCCCACCGCCGGCGAAATGGTGTTCTACGACCGCAGCTGGTACAACCGCGCGGGCGTTGAGCGGGTGATGGGCTTTTGCTCGCCCGCCGAATATCTGGAATTCATGCGTCAGGCCCCTGATTTCGAACGCATGTTGGTGCGCAGCGGGGTGCGACTGTACAAATACTGGTTCTCGGTCACCCGCGAAGAACAGCGCCGCAGGTTCCTGCAGCGCGAGACCGATCCGTTGAAGATGTGGAAGCTGTCGCCCATCGACAAGGCCAGTCTGGACAAGTGGGAAGACTATACCGACGCAAAGGAAGCGATGTTTTTCTACACCGATACCGCCGATGCGCCCTGGGCCATCGTCAAGTCAAATGACAAAAAGCGCGCGCGGCTGAACTGCATGCGGCATTTCCTGTCAACGCTGAACTACCCGAACAAGGATCTGTCGGTGGTCGGCACCCCCGATCCGTTGATCGTAGGCCGCGCGTCGCAGGTGTTGGGCAGCACCGAACACCTGTTGCCGTCACCCGCGCCAGAGGCCACCGCCGCAGACCACGCAATAAAGGGACGAGCCTGACAGTCGGCCATTCCCGGCTTGCTCTGCGCGCATGCTCTGGGCCATACCTCAGGGCATGACTGCAGAACCCAGCCTGACCTCTCATGCCCGCGACACCCTGGTGCTGGGGCTGCCGTTGATTGGCTCGCATCTGGCGATGATGGGGCTGCATGTGATCGATACGATCATGATGGGTTGGTATGGCGTTGTTCCCTTGGCGGCGGTGGTGCTGGGGGCATCGTCGTATTTCATCATCTGGGTGCTGGGGTCGGGCTTTTCCAAGGCGATCCTGCCGATGGTGGCGGGCGCGTTGGCGCGCGGCGACGAAACTCAGGTGCGGCGTGATACCCGGATGGGGCTATGGCTGTCGATCGCTTTTGGTGTGGCAGTCTATCCGCTGTTCTGGTGGTCTGGCCTTGTTCTGGACGTCTTGGGGCAACAACCAGAAGTGATTATGATCGCTCAGGATTTTCTGCGGATCGCAGCGCTGGGAATGGTGCCGTCGCTGTGTCTGACGGTGTTGCAGAGCTATCTCGCCGCACAGGGGCGGACCAAGGCGGTGCTGTGTGTGACGCTGGTGGCGGTGGGGCTGAATGCGGCGCTGGCCTGGGCGCTGATCTTTGGCAACTGGGGCGCGCCCGAGATGGGCGCTTCGGGGGCGGCGCTAGCCTCGGTGATCGTGCAGGTGGCGTCCTTGGTGTTGCTGGCGGGCTATGCGGCCTGGCTACCGGATTTGCGGCGGTTTCATCTGTTCCAGCGGTTCTGGCGCCCCGATTGGGTGGCGCTGCATCAGGTGCAACGGCTGGGCTGGCCGATTGGGCTGACATCGGTGGCCGAGGGCGGCATGTTCACCACCAGCGCCATCATGATGGGCTGGGTGGGCACGGTGCAATTGGCGGCGCATGGCATTGCGCTAGAGGCGGCGGCGGTGGCATTCATGGTGCATGTCGGCCTGTCCAGTGCTGCCACGATCCGCGTTGCGCAATTTGACGGCCGGGGCCAAGCGCAGGCCCTGCGCGCGGCGGCAAAGGTGGCGCTGGTGCTGTCCTTTGGCGTTGCTCTGGTGGTGATAGCCCTATTCGTTACGATGCCGCAGCAGATTATCGGGTTGTTTCTCGATGAGACCAATCCAGAAAGCCATCAGATCATGACATTCGGGATCACCCTTTTGGCGCTGGCGGCCCTGTTCCAATTGGCCGATGCGACACAAGTGATGGCGCTGGGCCTGTTGCGCGGGCTGCAAGATACCAAAGTTCCGATGGCACTGGCCGCAGTCAGCTATTGGGCGATTGGGATTCCCTCGGGATATGTTCTGGCGTTTCCAATGGGCTACGGCGGGGTTGGTCTGTGGCTGGGGTTGGTGGTCGGGCTGGTTGCCGCAGGGATCAGCCTGATGTTGCGGTTCTGGACGCTGGCGCCCAAGGGTCAGGTCGTGGCCTGAAGGTTTGGCCTGGGCTGAACGGGCTCAGCGCCAGAGATGGCTGTGGCTGGCAAAGCGGCCCTGCAGTTTGGCGACTATGCGGTTCAGCGGGCCGGGG
>JBATPI010000106.1:0-3705 GCA_049291415.1 Paracoccaceae bacterium
GGCTGACGCTGATGCCGCAGCAACCGCAGCCGCCGCACAGGCTGAAGCTGATGCCGCAGCAGCCCAAGCCGCCGCACAAGCCGAAGCTGATGCCGCCGCGCAGGCCGCTGCCGAGGCGGCAGCACAAGCCGAGTCTGCCGCTGAGCCCGCAGTCGAAGCGCCCGTAGCCGAGGCGCCGTCTGTCGAAGATACTGCCGCCCAGCCGGAGGCTCCGACCGAAGACGCGTCTGCTGCGCCTGCAGCGGATCCCGTTGCAGAAACTGCCCCAGAAACTGCCGCAGACGCAGCCCCGGATGCCGTGGCAGAGACCACGCCGGACTCGGCACCCGTTGCAGAGGTTGCGCCGGTTGACGTGCCCGAAGTCTCAACCGAAGCCGCCGCCAGCCTTTCGGACATTCTGGCCGCCCCCACCGTGACTGAAGAGGCGGAAGCGACCGACGCGGACGCCACAGCTGACCCCTCCGCCCCCGCAGAGGTACCAATGGCCGTCGCAGCCGCCGGTGCTGCGGAAGCCACCGCCGAGGGGGGCGCTGATCCGTCTGCCGCACCCGTCTCGAAAGACATGGCCCCGGTCGCCGTGGTGTCCGAAGTGGTGACCGAAGACAACACCCGCACCTCTGACGAGGAATTCGCCGCCGCCCCTGTCGCTGTGGCTGCGGGCAAGAAATCGGGTCTCTCGGATCTGGAAAAGGTGGGCCTTCTGGCTTTGGGTGCGCTGGTCGTGGGCGCGGTGATCAATGAGGGCAAGAAGGACCAGAAAAAGGTCGTTTCGAACTCGGGTGACCGGGTTGTGGTGGAAAACCCTGACGGCAGCTATGTGGTGTACAAGGATGACGACGCCATCCTGCGTCGCCCCGGCGTGGAAACCCGGACCGAGACCTACCGCGACGGGTCAACCCGCACGGTCGTGCAGCGCACCAACGGCACCGAAGTGGTGACGATCCGCGATGCCTCGGGCCGTGTTCTGCGCCGGGCGACCTATGATCAGAATGGCAATGAGATGATTCTGATCGACGATCTGGCCCCCGAAGAGCGCATCGACATCACCAAATTGCCGCGGCCCAAGCCGGGACGGGTGACCATCTCCAGTTCGGGCGATGATGCCGTGCTGAAGGCGCAACTGGCCGCGATTGAGGCCGATAGCCTGGGTCGCAAGTTCAGCCTGCGCCAGATCCGCGAGATCCGTGAGGTCCGCGCGCTGTCGGCCACGATTGAGGTGGACAGCATCACCTTTGACAGCGGATCTGCCGCGATCAAGGCGACCGAAGCCCGCAAACTGGCCGATATCGGCCAACTGATCGAGCAGCTTTTGGCTGCCAATCCCAGGGAGGTGTTCCTGATCGAAGGGCATACCGACGCCGTCGGTTCGGCGCCGTCAAACCTGGCGCTTTCAGATCGCCGAGCGGAATCGCTGGCGCTGGCCCTGACCGAATACTTTCAGATCCCGCCGGAAAACCTGGTCGTTCAGGGCTATGGCGAGGCCGAGTTGAAGGTTGAGACGGACGATGATGAACGCAAGAACCGCCGCGTGGTCGTCCGGCTGATCACGCCCCTGATGCGGACGGCTGAGCTGCGCTAAGCCCGCCATCCGACCCATGACCTCGGCCCCGTCGTCCCTGCGGCGGGGCCGCGCATTTTCCGCTGGCCCCCGCCCCGGTCCGGGGCCACACTTGCCCCAGCCAAAGGAAATGCCATGCCCCACATCGACCATGACCGCATCCCCGAAATCGCGCTGGACTGGCACCTGACGGGGCGCGGGGCAGCGCTGGCCACCGTGGTGGAAACCTGGGGCTCTGCGCCGCGGCCTGCGGGCAGCCAGTTGGTGGTGTCCGGTGCGGGTGAGATCATGGGCTCGGTCTCGGGTGGTTGCGTCGAAGGGGCTGTGGTGGCCGAGGCGCAAGAGGCGCTGGTCGATGGCAAATGCCGGCTGCTGACCTTTGGGGTCAGTGACGATTCGGCCTTTGCTGCCGGGCTGGCCTGCGGCGGCACCATCCGCGTGATGGTTGAGCCGGTGGGAACGGGCGCACAGGCGCTGCCGCCCGAGATGCTGGCCGAGCTGGTGACCACCCGCGCCGCGCGCAAACCACTGGCCATTGAGGTGCGCCCCGAGGGGTGGGGCCGCCGGTTCCTGAAGCCGGGGCAGGATGTGGCGGTGGATGCGCGCTTTCGCAGTGACCGATCCGGCATGGAAGAGGAGGGGCGCTTTGTTGCCATCCACAATCCGCCCTTGCGGATGATTGTGGTGGGGGCGGTGCATATCGCGCAGGCGCTGCTGCCGATGGCCCGGCTGGCGGGGTATGATCCGACGCTGATCGACCCGCGCGATGCCTTTGCCGCCCAATCGCGCTTTCCCGGCCAGCAAATCCTGGATGATTGGCCGGATGAAGCGCTGGCCGGGCTGGCCATTGATGCCCGCACCGCGATCATCACCCTGACCCATGACCCAAAGCTGGACGACCCGGCGATTGCCGCAGCCCTGCGGTCAGATTGTTTTTATCTGGGCTGCCTGGGGTCGCGGCGCACCCATGCCAAACGGGTGGAACGCCTGCAGACGGCGGGCTTTTCCGAAGCCGAGATTGCCCGCATCCATGCGCCCGTCGGTCTGGACATCGGCGCGCGCAGCCCGGCCGAGATTGCCCTGTCGGTGCTGGCCCAGATGACTCAGGTGCTGCGCCTGGGCTAGAGCTGCCACTGAAAACGGGCGCTACAACTGAAAACGGGGGCCACCGGGGCCCCCGCAAAATTCACGGTAAAACAGGATCTGGCCGTTAACGCGGGCCGATCATCATCACCATCTGGCGGCCTTCCAGGCGGGGCATGGATTCGACTTTGCCATTCTCGCCTACGTCGTCAGCCACACGGTGCAGCAATTCCAGACCTAATTGCTGGTGCGCCATCTCGCGGCCGCGGAACCGCAGGGTGATCTTCACCTTGTCGCCCTCTTCCAGGAACTTCAGCACCGAGCGCATCTTCACGTCATAATCATGCGTGTCGGTGCCGGGACGGAACTTGATTTCCTTGATCTCGATGATGTGCTGCTTTTTGCGGGCCTCGGCCTCACGCTTTTGCTGCTCATACTTGAACTTGCCGAAATCCATGATTTTGCAGACCGGCGGCTCGGCGTTGGGCGAGATCTCGACCAGGTCCAGACCGGCCTCTTCGGCCATCTGCATGGCGCGGACAGGGGTCACGACCCCGACGTTCTCGCCATCAGCGCCGATCAGGCGGATTTCGGTTGCACGGATGCGGTCATTGATGCGCGGGCCGGAATCACGGTTTGGCGGCGGCGCATTGTGCGGTCTGCGGGCTATGGTGTTGGTCCCTTCGGCTGTTGATGGAAAGCGCGCGTAATCTACGCCCAAGGCCGGTCTTGTTCAACCCGCCAAAATCAGGGCGAAAACGGGCGGGAAACCGCTTCCCTGGCCTGTGACACGAGTTTTCGTGCCAGGCTCTCTTTTCATTCCCAATTTGCAATGCCATATCGCGCGCAACCGGGTTTTCTCCGGTCATGGGAGATTGACATGAACAAGAACGTACTCATTGGCGCCGTTGTGGTCCTGTTGGCTGCGGCTGGCTACTATCAATTCAGCTACAAGCCGGCACAAGAGGCCGCCGCTACTGCTGCTGCTGCCGCCGCGGACTCGGCTGCTGCCGCTGACGCTGCTGCTGCTACCGCCGCCGCAGAAGCCGACGCTGCTGCTGCCG